>NZ_FR895082.1:14396-19235 GCF_000434655.1 Clostridium sp. CAG:43
TTTTCTTCTGCATTCTGAATCATCGTCCGGAATTTACAGATCTGAAATTCTTTTCCGCCCTCTGTCAGACGCGTCTGCTTATAAAACACCGGTCCGCGGTCAGTCAGATAAATCGACAGCGCCACCAGAAGGAAAAATGGCGACAGCACCACCAGCCCTGCACCGGAACAAACCACATCCAACGCACGCTTCCAAAAACGCTGCATACCGGATATATCCTCGTTTCTGGATAGTAACAGCGGACTGTCGAAAATATCCAGTTCTTCCGATGTCCGTATCAGGATGTCCGAAAGTTTCGGCACCGTGTAGGTCCGGATGTCACGTTCGAAACATTTTTTCAGCAGAGCATTGCGGTCTTTTGCCGGAATATCTCCGATAATCAAGGCATCAAATTCCTGTGCTTCCCGGATGATCGCATCCATTCCTGCCCGGATATGAATTGCCTTTGCCAGATAATATTTATCTTCACGTGAATTGATTTTTTCCATTAAATGAAACGCCGGGCGATCTCCGCACACCAGCAGCATTTTTCTGGGCGGAAATAAAAACCGGTATAACCGCTGAAACAGAATTGTCCAGACAATCGCTGTCAAAAGCTGCACGAGCGTCATGGCAGTCAAAATCTTTGGATCATGGAATTTTTTATCCAACAGCGATATTTGTATGTAAGTAATTACGTTCAAAAGACCTATTGACAAGATCTGGGAACAGAGCAGGTTTCCTTTTTTCAGATACCCGATTCGAAATCCCCCGTATGTCATCAGGAAGAAAAATAAAAGTCCCGCATACAGGGCAATCATCAGCCAGTTTCCTCTCCTCCAGAAAGGAAATTCAATTAATTTATTGAAATAACCGTTCCAGACACATCCATATATGCCTGTTATCACGCCCATCAGGATAGCCGCGCTTCCGATTCGGAACAGTCTCTTGAATGGTTCGTATTGTCTCAAATTGTTTCCTCTTTCATTGTTTTTTCCCGATCATCCTTGACCCGGATCGATAATTCTACCTGACGCGTTTTTCCCAAAAATGGGATTTCCACTGTCACAACACGCTTGCGGAATCGCTTTCGCACAATCTGCCCCAGCAGCTCTCCTAAAATTCCTTCCGCCGATACAATCTCTCCAGCCTCGTTTGCATGTACCAGAAATCGTCTCACTGTATGCTGCGAATCTCCTCGAATCAGTTCCTTAAAAAGCATTTCCTCCGATGATTCTATTGCAAACACTTGCCCGTCCATCAGCAATTGGGCTTTTCCTGCCAACCTATGAACATTCTCTTCCAAACGCTGTGGGTCTTCTGTGTCCACAAAAATATACCCCGGAAACATTGGTTCCACGCCAATCTGATAAATACCTTCCCGCCTCCAGGTTCGCTCTTTAAGCAACACAAAGCAGGGGTTCTCCGCATGTTCCGAATAAACCCGGTTTAATTTCTCCGCTATCTGTTTTTCGCTTCCCACAGTTGTCTGCACTACGTACCACATACCGGGTTTCTTCCTCTCAGTTCTTCCGTTTTCGCAGAATACCCTGTTCTGCGAAAATATCAGCGCAGTTTGATAAAACAAATTGTTAGTATTTCTGAAAATAAAGGTTTTTTATTTGATATTGATTTAGAATTTGATGAATTTTTAATCAGAAACTTCTATCTTAATAATTTCCTAATAGATTCTTGGCAGAAACTTCTATTGAATTCGCAAAAAAAGCATAGTATAATGTACAGAGATTTCGCAGAACAGGGTATTCTGCGAAATATTTCTTTTTAAACAGCTTTCCAGAATTTTATATATTGATTATTTTATGCATTTTTATACATGACGATTATCTCTCTGCAGACTTAAAAAAGCTCCGGAAACGACTTTTCCTGTCATTTCCGGAGCTAACTTTCTCCCATTATTAATATGTACGTTCAGAATCTTTTTTACATTTACTGTTGTATCTGATTTCCCCCTACTCATTCCGTATCGCCGCCAACGGACTCAGCTTCATTGCGCGCATCGCCGGGAAGAATCCGGCTGCCATGCCGATGATGATGGCAAATCCTACCGACGGAACTGCCAGCCAGATCGGGATCACGGACAGTTTTCCATCCATTCCATATAAAAAAGTCGCTGCCAGAAACTGGTTAATCAGCACGGAAACCATAAAACTCAGCGCCAATCCGATGAGTCCTCCCATGAAACCGATAAAACCTGCCTCAATCAGAAACATATTTCGGATGGTTGCAAGGGAACATCCCAGCACTTTCAGCACGCCAATCTCTTTCGTCCGCTCATAGATGGACATCATCATCGTGTTGGCAATGCCGATCGCAGCTACCAGCAGGGAAACAGCGCCGATGCCGCCGAGGGCTGCCTGGATCATGTTGGACTGCTGTTTGGACTGTTCCAGCCATTCCATCTGGCTGTTTGCCTCATAGCCCATGTTGCTGATGGCTTTCTGTACCTCTATTACATGATCCATATCGTCCACATTGACCTTCGCTTCCTCATATACAAAATAATTGTACGGTTTTCCTTTTTTATTGGTCGGCTGACCCGGAATCGGCTTTTTCTTGAACACCTGTTTTAGCAGTGTCTTGAGCTTATCCAGATCAACGTAGACGCCGTAGCTATAATCACTCCACTCATCCGGTCCGCCTGCGACCAGACCGGCGGTTTTCAGCATATATTTCTTCGGAGCCGCCACCTTCTGGCTGCCGTCATCACCGCCGGAATTGCTCTTAGACTGATAGTAGGCATCCGTGTCAAAGATCGTGAACATCGGCTTATTGATAAAATCGATATCCGGCATCTCTCCGGTGTCCCAATAGCCTTTTCCCGTCTTAGCATTGCTGAAATTCTGCGCGACCATGTTTCCGACCACCATCTCCATATTCTTCGTTTCGGCAGTCGGCAGACTTCCTTCCCCCAGCTTGATATTCTTCATTGCTCCCAAGGGGATCCCATGCAGCTGCACATTTCCCTCGTAGACACCCTGACGCATAATCACATTCAGGTTCAGATCCGGATAAGCACTTGTCACATGCGGAATCTTCTCAAATGCCTTCATCGTCTCATCCGTCATGAAGCTGTCCTCTGGATTTTTCTTATCGCTGGAATTTCCATTGTCATAATTATACACCTGAATCGCGGTCAGGCTTCCATAGGAAGAATACTGTTTGATGGTAAATTCTTTCAGTCCTATTCCGATGGAAACCATGACAACGATCGATGCCGTACCAATCACGACTCCCAGAACCGTCAGAAAGGTACGGAGCTTTCTGCGAAACAGGTTGTTGACGCTCATCGTCAGCAGATCACTGAATCTCATTTTCACCGGTCCTTTCTATTTTTTCTTTCTTTTCAGATGATCGTTTTGTTCTTTTTCAACGTCCTTTGTTTCGTCTTCCGATACATCTGCTGTCGTCATTTCCGGCTCGCCCAGCTCATTGTCCAGTTCCTCTTCTAATTCGTCTTCAAGCGCCTTTTCTTCTCCTATTTTCTTCTTCTTCCTCTTCCAGACAACTACACCGGCACCTGCGCCCACCAGCGCAGCGATCACAAGCATCGGAGCGATCCGACCAGCGCCGCCCGCTTGCGCCGCATCGGCATCTGCATCCATGCCGTTGTCCATTCCATCCATGCCGTCCATCCCGTCATCGGAAAACGCCTCACTCACGTTCAGAAGCATTTCTTTTTCAGTCTCTGAAACGACTCCATTTTCATCCTCATAGGAAATGATAATCTTCACTTTTCCATCATCGGTTGTCGGCGCAATCGCGGTCAGCATCGTATCGACATTACCGGTTTCGCCCGGCTTGATATTCCCCACGTAAGCGTCAGCTGGTTGGATAGAATCTGCCTCAAAACGCGCCATAACATTGTAAAGAATTACTTTTCCGGTGTTGTTGATGCCAAACATGACATTCGTCTCAGAACCAACCTCGATCGCATCCGGCATCACATCGATCGTGCTGGTGTTCAGCCGCGGCTCCTGTTTGACCGGGAGGGCAATTTTGACTTCTTCCTTGGCATTTTTAAATTCCGGGCTGTCGTACTGCTCCTGAATCGTCATGCGGTATGATTTCTGTTCCGCCGTCGGCGCCGCCTTGAACACCATCGAGAGATCCGCCGTCGCCCCCGGCGCCATGTTATTGACAACTACGGAGGTGGAACCGCTCTCGGATGTAAAGATCGGCGTATTTTCAACTTCTTCCGAAGCAAATGTAAACATAATATTGGAAGCTGCCACATCCGAAGACGCATTCTTCATCCGCACACGCAGTTCAAACGGCTGTCCGGCATAGATCTCTGCCGGGATCGTCTCGAAGCTGTCCACGATGATACGCGCCTTGGTTCGATCCTGCTCGCCCGCATCTGCCGACAGCTCATCGTCATCTTTTCCCTTGACGCGCACGTAAAACACCTTGTCCACCGGCTCCGAAAATTCTCCGCCCTCTTCTTCGCGGTATGTAACCAGATAGTGAATCGGGAAAAAGCCCGATTTTACATCCTCGCGCACCATCATGCTGTACGGAACCGTCACCATCTGCCCCGGTTCCATATCCCCCATTTTACGGTTATAGTTGCCCTCATTGATATCAAACGGGAATTTCGTAATATCTGCGTCAAGCTGCATATCCACGCGGACATCGTAAACCTTTTTAAGTCCCGTATTGGTCAGGTTCACGCCAAAATCCATGACCTGATTGTACCCCGCATACGGCGTCTGCTGGTTATCGCCGATGGAAAAATCGTAATCCAGCTTCGTGTTGTCGTCTTCCTCGGTGGAGGAACCGTCGTAAGCGGAAACCCAGATGTTGATGCCGACTTTTAGGCTGTCATCAATATAGAAAAAC
>NZ_FR895083.1:0-808 GCF_000434655.1 Clostridium sp. CAG:43
TATTCTGCGAAAACTGTAAAAACGAGAGGAAGAAGCTCGGTATGTGGTACGCAGTACAAACGCCTGCAGGAAGAGAAGCTGAGATGGCAGAGAAATTGAACCGGGTTTATTCGGGAGAGTCGGATAAGCCCTGTTTTGTGCTGTCTAAAGAACGGTCCTGGCGGATGGGCGGGATTTATCACATCGGTGTGGAGCCGATGTTTCCGGGATATATCTTTGTGGATACGGATGATGCGGGAGAACTGAAACAGAAGATAGGAATTTTGGCGGGTTCTGCGAAGCTTCCGCTCGATGAGAAAGCAGTACCGCTGGAAAGGGCGGAGGAAGAATTTTTGAAACGCCTGCTTCGAGGGGATCCGCAGCATACGGTAAGACGATTTCTCGTACAGGTAAACGAGGCGGGAGAGATCGTGTCGGCGGAAGGCATTTTAGGAGAGTCGCTGGGACAGATCGTGCGGAAACGAATCCGGAAACGGGTTGTGACGCTGGAGATGCCGATGCTGGGAGTAGCGCGGCGGGTAGAACTGGCGATCCGTGTAAAAGGCGACGAAAACCGGGAGCAGGTGGCAGGCATATGAGAAGTTTAGATATGAAGTATTCCGTTCTGATGCCTGTTTACCGAAAGGAAAATCCGAGCTATTTTTACCGGGCGGCGCTCAGCATGATGAAACAGAGTGTTCCGCCGGATGAGTTTGTCCTGGTCTGCGATGGTCCGCTGACGGAAGAACTCGATGCAGTAATCAGGGAATTAGAAGAAACATGGTTCGAACAGGTGAAAGTCGTGCGCCTGCCGGAAAATCGCGGCATA
>NZ_FR895083.1:851-7955 GCF_000434655.1 Clostridium sp. CAG:43
AAAGCTGCCGAAATAACCTGATTGCCCGCATGGACAGCGACGATATCGCCTGTCCGGAACGATGTGAAAAGCAGCTGGCGCAGTTCCGTGGCAACCCGGCGCTGGCGCTGGCGAGCGGAGCGATTGCCGAGTTTGAGATGGATTCGCTGGAAAAAGCAGCAAATATGAAGTGGACGATAGATACGCCGAAAGAGCCGGTGGAGATTCCAGAAGATTGTTGTATCACCGGTACCCGGACGTTGCCGTGCGGTTATGAGGAGATTCTTACATTTGCCCGCAGGCGCAACCCGATGAACCATATGGCGGTTATGATGCGGCGGGACGCTGTTTTAGTGGTTGGCAATTATCGTGCAGTGAAGGGCGCCGAAGATTATGAACTATGGGTGCGGATGCTGCAGGCTGGTTATCGGGCAGAAAATCTGCCGGATGTGCTGGTATACGCGAGAACCGGAAATGGCATGATGCAGCGGCGCGGCGGTCTGGCGTATGCGAAAGAGAATATGCGTCTGCAGACCCATTTTTATAAAAGTGGATTTTTGACATTTCCTGAATATATAAGTAACTGTGCTGTGCGCGTGGCGGCAAGCATACTGCCGGTTGGGATTCGCGGCTATTTGTATCAGAAAAAGTTGCGGGAAGGAATGCACGCCTGATAGTTCAGGGAAAAAAAGATGAAAGAAAGGAACTGTTTGGTAAGAACCGTACATTTGTACGCGGAGTTTGCCTGAGAGAAAGCGGACAGTTGCGAGAGGATACGATTTTGAGACAATACGAACCATTCAAGAGGCTGTTCCGAATGGGAGGCGCGGTCATTTTGATGGCTGTCCTGACGGGGATTTATGGATGCGTCTGGAACGGTTATTTCAATAAATTAATTGAATTTCCATTTTGGAGAAGAGGAAACTGGCTGATGATCGCCCTGTATGCAGGAATTTTGTTTTTCTTCCTATATACATATGGGGGATTCAGGATCGGATATCTGAAAAAGGGAAACCTGCTTTGCTCTCAGATACTGTCGATCGGACTTTTAAATATTATTACTTATATACAAATCTCATTGCTGGATAAGAAGTTTCACGATCCGCGGATTTTACTGGCGATGACGCTGGTACAGCTTCTGGCGGCGATCGTCTGGACGTACTTATTTCAGCGGCTATATCGGCTGCTGTTTCCGCCGAGAAGAATGCTTCTGGTATGTGGCGATCGTCCGGCATTTCATCTGATGGAAAAAATCAATTCGCGCGAGGATAAATATTACCTGGCGAAAGCGATTCATATCCGGGTGGGAATGGAGGCGATCATCCGGGAAGCAGGGACATTTGACGCCTTGATTATCGGCGATATTCCAGCCAAGGAGCGAAATGCACTCTTGAAAAAATGCTTTGAAAAGGACATCCGCACCTATACAGTGCCGAAGCTGTCGGATATTCTGCTCCGGACCTCGGAAGAACTGGATATTTTCGACAGTCCGCTTCTTCTGTCAAGAAATGAGGGCATTTCCGGGGGACAGCGGTTTGTGAAACGGGCGATTGATCTATTCTTTTCGGGATTGGGAATCGTTGTTTTATCGCCATTTTTTCTGCTGGTGGCGCTGTCGATCTACCTGACCGACCGGGGACCAGTGTTTTATAAGCAGACGAGGCTGACCGAGGGTGGAAAAGAGTTTCAGATCTGTAAATTCCGGACGATGATTCAGAATGCAGAAGCGAAAACAGGCGCCAGACTGGCGGCTGAAAATGATGATCGGATTCTGCCGGTCGGACACTTCCTCCGCAGAACCCGTCTGGATGAGCTTCCACAGCTTTTTAATATCTGGAAAGGCGAGATGTCGATCGTGGGACCGCGCCCGGAACGCCCGGAGCTGGCGGCGGAGATAGAGGAAGAGATCCCGGAATTTTGCTATCGTCTGAAAATGAAAGCAGGGCTGACCGGTTATGCACAGGTTTACGGGAAATACAATACGACTTCCTATGACAAGCTGAAGCTGGATCTGACCTACATACGGAATTATTCTCTGCTTCTGGATCTGAAGCTGATGCTGATGACCCCGAAGATCATGATGTTAAAAGAAAGTACGGAAGGAGTGGCAGACAATGGAAACGCTTCTGACAGTCGTCATCCCGGCGTATAACGCGGAAAAATATATTCAATATACACTGGATTCACTCTGTGCCGGATGCGAAGCACAGTGCCGTTCGCTTGAACATACAGAAAGAGAGAAAAGTGCGGCAGAATCCGATATCAAACACCAGAAATGTGGGCAGTCATGCCTGGAAGTCCTTGTGGTAGATGATGGTTCAACCGATCAGACCGGAAAAATCGCGGATCAATATGCAGAAGCATATCCGGATACGGTCCGCGTGATTCATAAAAAAAATGGTGGCCACGGTTCCGGTATTAATTGTGGTATCCGGGAGGCGCGAGGCCATTATCTAAAGATTGTCGATGCCGATGACTGGGTCGATCCGCAGGCATTTTCAAATTTAGTAGATGCATTGGCGCATACCAATGACGATGCGGTAGTCAGCGGATTTTACTGGCGGTTTGACAATGGAAGCGGCGAAGAATCCTCTTTTCCAAGTAAAGCAGAGATGCAAGAGCCATTCAAGGGCGTGAAATATGGAAAATCCTACGTCTTCGACGGGATTGCCGATCAGGTTTATATGAAAATGCATGGAATCACCTGGCGGACGGAGATTTTGAGACAGATGCCGCTTTCAATCGACGAGCACTGCTATTACGTCGATGCGGAATACATCCTGTATCCGATTCCATGGGTGCGAACCGTGTCCTTTCTGCCGGATTTTGTCTATCAGTACCGGATTGGACGTGCAGGTCAGAGTGTCAGCCCGGAAAAAATGATTCAGAATAAGAAAAATTACGACCGGGTGCTGGAATCCTTGTGTGCATTTTATGAGAAATGCCGCAACGGGGAGATTGTTTGTTCCGAAGAAAAAATGCGCTATATCGAGAGCGGAATCGCCCGCGTGGCGGCAGGAAGAGTCAAGATCCTTTTGAGTCTTCCTGCGGATAAAATGGTGAGAAATCAGCTGGTTCGGTTTGACAAGGAATTATTGGAAAAATATCCGGGAATTTATCATGCAAACCGGAATAAGGCGGTAAAGGCGCTCCGGATGAGCCGGTATCGGTTGTATGGGGCGGCGGTTTGGGCGCTTAGTAAGATGAATAGGAGCTTTTAAAAATGAGCCGATTTAGAGATCGTTTGAATGGATTATATAATTACAGAAATCTTTTGCAGCAGTTAGTTGAGAGAGATGTAAAGCTGAAATATCGGAGAAGTTTTTTAGGATATCTGTGGAGTATTTTAAATCCATTGATGATTATGATGATCATGGTCATCGTATTTTCAAATATGTTCCGGTTTGATATACAGAATTATCCAGTATATCTGATTATCGGACAGACCGTATTTAATTTTGTTTCAGAATCAACGAATCAGGCAATGTGGTCAATCACAGGAAATGCATCCCTGTTAAAGAAAACGTATGTACCAAAATACATATTTACACTTTCCAAAGTGACAAGCTCATGTGTAAATATGCTGTTTTCTCTTGGCGCGATGCTGATTGTTCTTTTTGTATGCAGAGTTCCGTTGAACTGGTATATGCTTTTCATTCCGTTCATTATTATCCAGGTATATGTGTTCAGTACGGGGATTGGTTTATTCCTGTCGCAGGCAACCGTATTTTTCAGAGATGTGCAGTATATCTATGCTGCATTTATGACAGGCTGGATGTATTTGACCCCTATTTTCTATCCGATCAATCAGCTGCCGGATGGACTGAGATGGGGAATTACGACATTTAATCCTCTGTATTCCTATATCACACAGTTCAGAACGGTTGTTTTGATGCAGCAGCTTCCGGATTTGGGAATGGTCTTACAGGGAACATTGGTCGCGTTGGGAGTTTTGGTAATCGGAACGGCATGTTTTATGAAAAATCAGGATCGTTTTATACTTTACATTTAATTACGCGAAATAGGAGACATCTGTATGGATATGAATACATGTGCGGTCAAAGCGGAGCATGTTGTAATACGTTTTAATATGGCGTCCGAGAAGATCGATAATTTAAAGGAGTATTTCATCAAGCTTGTAAAGCATGAACTGATGTTTAAAGAATTTCTCGCACTCAATGACGTATCGTTTGAGGTGAAAAAAGGAGAAGCCTGGGGAATTATCGGCGTAAACGGATCTGGAAAATCTACGCTGTTAAAGGCAATCTGTGGAATTCTAAAACCTTATAAAGGAAAAATAACAGTCAACGGAAGCATAGCGCCGCTGATTGAGCTGGGTGCCGGATTTGATGGTGATCTGACAGCCAGAGAAAATATTTTCTTAAATGGTGCTGTCCTGGGGCATGATAAAAAATTTATGGAAGAGCATTTCGACGAGATTGTAGAATTTGCAGAATTGCAGGATTTTTTGGATATGCCGATTAAAAACTACTCTTCCGGTATGGCGGCGAGACTGGGATTTGCGATAGCAACGATTGTCAAACCAGATATTTTGATCTGTGATGAGGTCCTTTCAGTAGGTGACTATGCATTTCAGAAGAAATGTGAAAAACGCATGAATGAAATGCGGGCAGGCGGAACAACACTTCTTTACGTATCGCATTCGATTGAATCGGTACAGCAGATTTGCGATCATGCGCTTTGGCTTCAAAAGGGAATTGTAAAGGGTATTGGAAAAGTCGACGAGATTGCAAAACAATACATGGAAAGTCTGGCATAAATCGTCTGGCATAGAGAATGAAGAGGTTCGAATGAGTAATGTAAAGATTCTGGTAGCTTGCCATAAAGATACGGCGCTCTTAAAAAGTAATATTCTTCTACCGATTCAGGTGGGAGCGGCTCTGGGAAAAAGAAAGCTGGACAATATGCTTATGGACAATACAGGAGAAAATATATCTGAAAAAAATTCGATGTATTGTGAATTGACAGCACAGTATTGGGCTTGGAAAAATTTGAACGCGGATTATTATGGTTTTTTCCATTACCGGAGATATTTGAATTTTTCAGATCGGCGGTATAGGGAAGATCGCTGGGGAAATGTGCGTGAAAATATTTTATCAGAAGAAATGAAAGAGAAGTATGGACTTTCTGATGGGAAGATAGAAGCGCTGGTTTCCTCCTATGATCTGGTGATTTCAGAAGAAAAAAATGTTGCCTCGATGCCGGGAAAAGCTTCGAATGTATATGAACAATATCAGTACGGGGATGCTTTGCATATTGAAGATTTAAAATGTGTATCTGACATTGTAAGAGAAAAATATCCTGATTATGCAGAAGATATGGAGCTGTATTTAAAGGGAAAATACACGTGTTTTTGCAATATGTATATTATGAAAAAAGAACTGTTCTTCGAATACATGGAATGGCTGTTTGATATATTGTTTGAATTTGAAAAAAGAGCAAATATGCGTGACTATTCCATTGAGGGAAGGAGAACTCCGGGGCATCTGGGGGAACGGCTGCTGACCCTTTATTATATGCATTTAAAACGAACCAGAAATCTGAAAATAAAAACTTTGCAGACAGTCATTGTCTTTCATACGGAGGCGAAACAGCCTGTATCTGTGCTGCCGGCATTTGAGGAGCGGAATATTGCGATCGCATTTGCGTGCAATGATAAATTTGTTCCATATATGTCAACTTTGTTGGAGAGTATACGTGAATGTGCCAGCAGTAAATACAATTATGACATCCTTGTATTGACACAAAATATATCGGAAAAAAATAAAGAGATCCTTAAAAGGATGATAACGGATAAAAGCAATTTTAGCATCCGTTATCTGGATCCAACGCCGTATATACAGGGATGTTCTTTTTATATCCGGGGGCATTTCAGTATTGAGACATATTTCAGGCTTGTATTGCCGGAATTGCTTCCTGGATATCAAAAAATACTGTATCTGGATTCAGATATGGTGGTACAGGGCGATGTGGCTGAATTATACAACGAAAATATAGATGGATATCTTCTGGGGGCGTGTCATGATGCAGATACAGCGGGGCTGTATAACGGTTATGAACCAAATAAAAAACAGTATATGGATCAGGTTTTGAAATTAAAAGAGCCATATATGTATTTTCAGGCAGGAACTTTGCTTATGAATCTGGAAGAGTTTCGGAAGATATATACGGTGGAAGAAAAATTACAGTATGCAACTTCACATAAATTTCAGCTGCTGGATCAGGATATTTTAAATAAGCTATGCGAAGGAAAAGTACGCTATCTGGATATGGTATGGAATATGATGGTGGACTATGCCGGAATCCGGAAAAATCAGATTGTAGTAAAGTCACCAGCATGGCTGAATGAGATGTATCTTGAGGCAAGAAAGAAGCCCAAAATCATACATTATGCAGGCTCTGAAAAACCATGGCATCATCCGGAGATGGACTTTGGAGAAGTGTTTTGGAAGTATGCCAGAATGACTCCTTATTATGAAGGACTGGTTCGGGATATGACTTTATATTCGATTCGGGAAGCAGAAGAGAAATGTAAGTGGAGTCGGAAAATTGTGGGAGGAATCAGATGTGTTAGGGAGCACGGGGTGAGGTATACTTTGAGATATTTAAGAAAAAAGTAAAATATAAATAAGAGGTAAATGAAATGGAAAATAGGGTGGACGAACTACTTACGATTATTGTACCAGCATATAATGTTGAAAAATATATTGCTGAATGCCTGGATAGCTTGGTAAATCAAACAAAGAGAAATCATAAAATTATTATTGTTAATGATGGTTCCACAGATGGAACAGAAACAATATGTTTAGATTATAAAAATAAATACAGTGATTTGATTACATATATTTATCAGGACAACAAAGGGCTTGGTGGAGCCAGAAATACAGGAATGAAAGAAGTGAAAACACCGTATTTGTGTTTTTTGGACAGTGATGACTGGCTTAATATAAGATATGTTGAAAAATTTACGCAACTTATAAAAAACACGGACGAAAAACCAGATATAGTGTTTACTCTTCCCTGGGTTTATGACACAGTTACTAATTGTGTAACTCCATGGATGGATAAAAAATTATATGAAAAAATATTTGAAGTAAAACATGG
>NZ_FR895084.1:0-4286 GCF_000434655.1 Clostridium sp. CAG:43
GGAAGAGAAGACCGTGCAGGAACTGAAAAAACTGGGAAAGCCGTTTCTGGTGCTTTTAAACTCGCAGAAACCATATTCGGAGGAGACGCGGGCGCTGGCAGCCCGGATGACCGAAAAATATGAGGTGCAGGTGCTCCCAGTCAACTGTGAGCAGCTGCGCGCCGAGGATATCCGGGAGATTCTGGGGCAGGTGCTTCTGGAATTCCCGGTCACGGAGATCGATTTTTCGATTCCGAAATGGCTGGAGATTCTGCCAAACAGCCATTGGCTTAAATCGGAGGTCATACAGGCAGTCCGGGGGATGATGGATCGGACGGTACATATGCGCGATGTGGCGTTGGCGCTGCCAGAGGAAACCGGGGAAGCGATCCGTCGGATCCGGATTGTATCAATGAAAATGGATGATGGCAGCGTTCAGGCGGTGGTCGAGCTGGACGACGGGCATTATTATCAGATCCTCAGCGAGTATGTGGGAATGCCGATCGAGGGCGAGTACCAGCTGATGCAGACCTTGAAGCGGTTGGCGTCGATGCAGAGCGAGTATGAAAAGGCATCCGTGGCGCTCACGCAGGCGCGCAAGAAGGGCTATGGGGTTGTCACGCCGGAACGCGGGGAGATCGTCCTCGATGAGCCGCAGGTGGTGCGCCACGGCAATAAATATGGAGTCAAAATGAAAGCGCAGGCGCCGTCCATCAATCTCATCAAGGCGCAGATTGAGACTGAGATCGCGCCGATTGTGGGAAATGAACAGCAGGCAGAGGATTTGATCCGATACATCCGGGAGAATGCTGGAAAAGGTGAGGAAGGTATCTGGGAAACCAATATTTTTGGAAAATCAATCGCCCAGATCGTCGATGACGGGATTCAGGCGAAGATCTCCCAGCTCACTGAGGACTGCCAGGTGAAGCTGCAGGATACGCTGCAGAAAATCATCAATGACAGCAATGGGGGGATGATCTGTATTATTATATAATAGAATAGGTCTGGCTCTTGTTGGGAAAATGGTGCGTTGTCTGGAATGGGAATGTGGGACAGATAAGGTGATTTTATGAAAATTTTATCGAAACTTTATCGGGGAAATTGCAAAATTGTCAGAAATCAGTTATAATGAGGCTAATAGCAAAAACACTTTCCGCAAGGGGTATGCGGAAACACAAACGACAGAACAGGGGGCTGATTTTATGAGGCTTACATTTATCGGTGCGGATCATGAGGTTACAGGCAGCTGTCATTTTCTGGAGGCATGCGGGCTGAATATTCTGATTGACTGCGGTATGGAACAGGGGATCAACAAGTATGAAAATGCAGAACTTCCGATTCCGTATTCGGATGTGGACTATGTGTTGGTGACGCACGCCCATATCGATCATGTGGGATTGCTTCCGCTTATCTATGCGAGGGGATTCCGCGGACAGATTATGGCGACGCGCGCGACCTGCGATCTGTGTGATATCATGCTGAAAGATTGCGCCCATATCCAGGAGTCAGAAGCGGAGTGGAAAAACCGGAAAGCCATGCGTGCCGGGAAACCGGAGGTGACACCGATTTACACGATGAACGATGCAGAAGGGGTACTGCATCACTTTGTCCCCTGCAATTACAATGAGATTATCCGTCTGAATGACAATCTGGAGATTCGGTTTGTCGATGTGGGACATCTGCTTGGTTCGGCTTCGATCGAGATCTGGATGAAGGAAGACGATTGTTCCAAGAAGATTGTATTTTCAGGTGATATCGGTAACAAAAACAAGCCGCTCATCCGCAGCCCGCAGTACATCCATCAGGCGGATTATGTTGTCATGGAGAGTACTTACGGCGGTCGGTTCCACAAGAATACAGGCGATCACGTGGAAGAATTTGCCCGCGTGATTCAGGAGACGCTGGATAAGGGTGGCAATGTCGTGATCCCGGCATTTGCGGTCGGCAGAACGCAGGAAGTGTTGAATTACATCCGTATTATCAAGGAGAAGAACCTTGTAACCGGGCACGGTGTATTTCCGGTTTACTTAGACAGCCCGATGGCGGTGGAAGCGACCGGCGTGTTCAAGGACAATATGATGGATTGCTACAATGAGGAGACGAAGGAGCTGGTAAAAAAGGGCATCAATCCGATTTCTTTCCCGGGTCTGCATCTCTCGATCACCAGCAGCGATTCCGTTGCAATCAACTTCAACGAGGAACCGAAGGTTATCATCTCGGCAGCCGGCATGTGTGATGCGGGCCGTATCCGCCATCATCTGAAACACAACCTCTGGAGACCGGAGTGTACGATTTTGTTTGCTGGCTATCAGGCAGTCGGCACACTGGGACGCAGCATTACTGAGGGACGCGAGGAAGTGAAGCTGTTCGGTGAGTCGATCGAGGTCAAAGCACGGATCGAGAAGATCGAGGGCATCAGCGGCCATGCGGACGAGACCGGGCTTTTGGAGTGGGTTGGCAGTTTTATGGAAAAACCGTCCCAGGTCTTCGTGGTACACGGCGATGACACAGTGTGTGATGCATTTGCAGAGACGGTCAAGGAGACTTACGGCATCAATGCGATGGCTCCGTTCTCCGGCAGTTCCTACGACCTGAAAGAGGGATGCTTCGTGACTGTTACGAAGGGTATTCCGATTCAGAAACCGGCAGTGAACGAAGCAACGAAGAAAGCGGCTGGTGTATTTGCCCGCCTGCTGGCAGCCTGCGACCGCCTGCGCCGTGTTGTTATGCATAACGAGGGCGGGGCGAACAAAGATTTAGCACGTTTTGCCGACCAGATCAACTCGCTCTGCGATAAGTGGGACCGCTAGGCTTCAATAATAGACATAAAGGAGATTTCTGACTTGAAAGTAACTATATACACAGACGGCGCCGCCCGCGGCAATCCAGATGGTCCGGGCGGATTTGGAACCGTCATTCACTATGTAGATCCGGCAGGAAAACTGCACACGAAAGAGATTTCCGGCGGCTACAAACGAACTACGAACAACCGTATGGAGCTGATGGCAGCCATCGCCGGTCTTGAGGCGCTCAACCGTCCCTGCGAGATCGAACTCTATTCAGATTCCCAGTATCTCGTCAACGCTTTTAACCAGCACTGGATCGAGGGTTGGATCAAAAAGGGCTGGAAACGCGGCAAAAATGAGGAGGTTAAGAATGTAGATCTATGGAAGCGCCTGCTCGCTGCCAAGGAACCCCATCAGATTTCGTTTTTCTGGGTGAAGGGGCATAATGGGCATCCGGAGAATGAGAGATGTGACTTTTTGGCTACTTCGGCGGCGGATGGGGACGAGCTGATGGTGGATCCGGGGGTATAGCTCGTTACTGCTCACACATGTGTGCCCAGCAACGGGATTTTGCCGATGCTACGCATTCCAAATCGGCAAAATCTGCATCCGGAACTGTATTGTACGGAATTTTCAGTTCAGAAAATTCCTACCTGTGAGCAGTTACTATAACAACCCTTACGATATGTTTACATCTTTCGATCATCTATTTTCAAACCGTCTTAAATGTGCTATTTTAAAATTATCAAGTGAACAGGAATAGCAAAGGCGGTTGAGAGTAATTTGAAAAATAAAGGAATGATCGCTGCCCTCGGTCTGATTCTGGTGCTGGGGATTGTGACGACGGCGGCAACGCGGCGTTATATCCGGGAGCAGGCGGGAAGTGAGAGAAGCCTGACGGTCGGACCGGAGGCGATGTATGAGGCGGAACCATTTGCGGCGGAAGCAGCGGAAAATGGTCTGGCGGGGGATGCGCCGGAGCCATCTTCTAAAAAAATGGCACATGCGGAAAGTATGGGGACAGAAGATAGAGCCTGTATGCAGGCGGAAGGAGATGTTTCTGTCCAGTCTTTAGGTGAACAAAAGGAAAAACGTGCAGATAATCGGGCGGCTGCTAAGGCGGCAGAGAAGCAGAGCGCGGGCGATAAGTCGGATCATTCTGTGAATACAGGGGCGGTTGTGTCCCCGGTTGAAAATGGAATTGTATCTCCTGCGCGAGGCGCGTCCTCCGGGACAGGTGCAGGCTCGGACCGGACAGCGGAAGATTACCGGAACCGGCTGGGCGAGATCGAGAATACGATTCAAAACCTGGAAAATTCGGGAAGTGCGAATACGACCGACGCGATGCGGGAGGCGGTCGCGTATGAGTACCGGCTCTGGGATGCCGAATTAAATCAGATTTATCAGGCAATCATGGCGGTGCTTCCAGACGAGGAGACAGACACGCTGCGTGGTCGGGAACGCAGATGGATCCGGGAACGTGATACGGCGGCGAAACAGGCGGCGGAGCGCTACAAGGGC
>NZ_FR895084.1:4310-7578 GCF_000434655.1 Clostridium sp. CAG:43
GATGGAAAATGTCGAGTACACGGCGTCGCTGGCAAATTCGACGCGGGATCGGGCGTATGAGCTTTTGGATTTGTATGAATCGTATCTTCCGGCAGAGTAGTGAAAAAATTAGAAAATGGGACTTTTGCGGCATATAGAATTGCGGTAAGGGTCCCATTTTTGCACACTTTTTGTACACTTTTTGTACCGATAAACCTCTTGCGAAATGTAAATTCCTATGATAGGATATAAAGAATGAGGAAAATTTTACTTAAATAGAAGTAACTATAGGAGGAAGCAACGTGAAAAAATACGGTGTGAACGAACTTAGAAAGATGTTCTTAGACTTTTTTGAGAGCAAGGGACATCTGGCAATGAAGAGTTTCTCTCTGGTTCCGCATAATGATAACAGCCTTCTGCTTATCAACTCTGGTATGGCTCCGTTAAAGCCATATTTTACGGGTCAGGAGATTCCGCCGAGAACAAGAGTATGTACCTGTCAGAAATGTATTCGTACCGGCGATATCGAGAATATCGGTAAGACTGCCCGTCATGGTACCTTTTTTGAGATGCTTGGCAACTTCTCCTTCGGTGATTATTTCAAAGAGGAAGCGATTCACTGGTCCTGGGAATTTTTAACCGAGGTTGTCGGACTTGATCCGGATCGCCTCTATCCGTCTGTGTTCGAGAGCGATGACGAGGCATTTGATATCTGGAACAAAGAGATGGGTATTCCGGCAGAGCGTATTTTCCGCTTTGGCAGAGAGGATAACTTCTGGGAGCATGGCGCTGGTCCGTGCGGTCCGTGTTCTGAGATTTACTATGACCGCGGTGAGAAATACGGCTGCGGCAAACCGGGATGTACGGTAGGCTGCGAGTGTGACCGTTACATGGAGGTGTGGAACAATGTATTCTCCCAGTTTAACAACGACGGTCACGGCAACTACACCGAGCTGGAGCACAAGAACATTGATACCGGAATGGGTCTGGAGCGTCTGGCAGTGATCGTACAGGATGTAGATTCCCTGTTTACGGTTGATACCAATAAAGCTCTGTTAGACCGTGTTTGCGAGCTGGCACATACCGAATATCAGAAAGATCATGAGACCGATATTTCTCTGCGTATTGTAGCGGATCATATCAAGTCCTGCACCTTCATGATTTCCGATGGCATTATGCCATCCAACGAGGGACGCGGATATGTTCTGCGCCGCCTTCTGCGCCGTGCAGCACGCCATGGCAAAAAACTTGGCATCGAGGGTGAGTTCTTAGCAGCTCTGTCCCGCACCGTTATCGACCTTTCCAAGGATGGTTATCCGGAACTGGAAGAGAAGAGCGCGATGATTTTCAAGGTTCTTTCTGAGGAAGAGGATAAGTTCAACAGGACCATTGATCAGGGTCTTGCGATCCTTGCTGATATGGAAGAAGATATGAACAAGAAGGGCGAGAAAGTGCTGTCCGGCGACAACGCATTCAAGCTCTACGATACGTATGGATTCCCGATCGACTTAACCCGTGAGATTCTCGAGGAGAAGAGCCTCGGTATCGATGAGGACGGCTTCAACGCAGCGATGAAACGCCAGAAAGAACAGGCGAGAGCGGCGAGAAAGACGACTAACTATATGGGCGCGGATGTTACGGTATACCAGTCCATCGATCCGGCTATTACAACTGAGTTTATCGGCTATGATCGTCTGACAGCGGAATCCGAGATTTCCGTTCTGACGACCGAGGATGAGATTGTAGAGGCACTGACTGACGGTCAGACTGGTACAATTATCACCAAGGAAACCCCGTTCTACGGAACCATGGGTGGTCAGGAGGGTGACTTCGGTCAGATTACCGCTCCGGACGGCTCTGTGTTTGAAGTTAAAGATACCATTCATTTACAGGGTGGCAAGATCGGTCATGTCGGTGTTGTAGTAAAGGGTATGTTCGAGGTGGGAGAAAAAGTAACCATGTCGGTTGACAAGGAAAACCGTGAACTGACTTCCCGCAACCATTCCGCAACCCATCTGCTTCATAAAGCGCTGCGTACCGTACTTGGTAGCCATGTAGAGCAGGCTGGTTCCCTGGTAACCCGTGATCGTCTGCGTTTCGACTTTACTCATTTCTCTGCGATGACTCCAGAGGAGATAGAGAAGGTTGAAAAGATTGTAAATGATGAGATTGCAGCATCCCTGCCGGTTGTAACCGATGTTATGTCCTTGGATGAGGCAAAGAAGACGGGCGCGATGGCACTGTTTGGCGAGAAGTACGGCGAGAAAGTCCGTGTTGTCAAGATGGGGGATTTCTCCACCGAGCTTTGCGGCGGTACGCACGTATCCAACACAGGCACAATTGCATCCTTCAAGATTCTCTCTGAGGCAGGTATTGCAGCAGGCGTCCGCCGTATCGAGGCGCTGACCTCCACCGGTTTGATGAACCACTACAAAGAGGTAGAGAATGAGCTGCATGAGGCGGCGAAACTGGCAAAGACCACTCCGGCGGCGCTGAGCAGCAAGATTGAGTCCATGTTAGAGGAGATCAAGACTCTGCACGCAGAGAATGAGAAGTTAAAAAGTAAGCTGGCGAACGACTCTCTGGGCGATGTTATGAACCAGGTACAGGATGTAAACGGCGTGAAGCTGCTGGCAGTTGAGGTTAAGGATGTAGACATGAACGGTCTGCGTAATTTGGGCGATCAGCTGAAAGAGAAGCTGGGCGACGGCGTTGTTCTGATTGCATCTACTCTGGATGGCAAGGTAAGCCTGATGGCTTCTGTAACTGACGGTGCGATGAAGAAGGGTGCACATGCTGGAAACTTAATCAAAGCAATCGCAGGTCTTGTCGGCGGCGGCGGCGGTGGCCGTCCGAACATGGCACAGGCTGGCGGAAAGAATCCGTCTGGTATTGCAGCAGCCCTTGAAAAAGCGGCAGAAGTAGTAGCAGAGCAAGTAAAATAAAAAAATCATAAAAAAATGTAAAATGTTGTTGACGTATCATTTTTTTATGATATAATCTTTTTAGTGCTAAAAAAATACCCATACAGTTGTATTAATATGCACTTATTACACAACTGGAGGGAGGTTAGGTGTGAGCTATGTCAAATGTAATCGTTAAAGATAACGAGAGTCTGGACAGCGCTTTACGCAGATTCAAAAGAAACTGTGCTAAGGCTGGTATCCAGCAGGAGATTCGGAAAAGAGAGCATTACGAGAAACCGAGCGTTCGTCGTAAAAAGAAATCCGAAGCTGCTAGAAAACGCAAATACAATTAAGTAACGCAAAAGTCCTGGTTTTCATATGAA
>NZ_FR895084.1:7586-10194 GCF_000434655.1 Clostridium sp. CAG:43
CCTGGTTTTCATATGAACCAGGACTTTTTTGTGCAATAGGAGAAAGAGAAGAAATGCGATGTGGCGAATGATGGAGTGAGGGGCATGAGAGAGAAGCAGGAAAATGAGAGACGGGGAAAGGGATTGAAACAATATATTGCGGATCGGCGCCTGGCAGCAGTCAGCCTTGTGCTGGGTGTTTTGATGGGGCTGATGATTCTTCTGGGAATCCGTTACAGCCGCAATGAGCTGATTTACCGGACGGCGGGTCAGTTTTTGGGACAGTTGGCGGGCTGGGTGGTGTGTATGGCGGTGATGGTCTGGGCGATTTGTGTGGGACTGGATGCTTTGGGGCGTGGCTGGCCTGAGATACGGGATTTTCAGTTCAGAGAATTCCTGCCTGTGAACAGTTACCAGAAATGGACGCAAGCACGGAGGGAGAAAGACTGCGAAGACCAGGGAAGCAGCCGCGATGTGGAAAGCCAGGGACGGGAATCGAAACAGCGCGCAGCGAAAAATTTGGATTTGGGGACATGGCTGAAATGGATGTTTCTCTCCTGGTGCGTCTATCTTCCGGTTTTTCTGGCGGTTTATCCGGGCATTTATTCTTACGATGCGTCCGCGCAGCTCCTTCAGTTTTATGGAAAACTGCCGCTGACAACTCACCATCCATTAATTCACACGCTATATCTGGGACTATGCATGAAGATTGCGGGGCGTCTGTTCCATACCTATCAGGCAGGGATGGCGCTGTATGCGCTGTCGCAGTCGTTTTTTATGAGTGCGGTATTTTCCCTGTGTCTGTGCCGGATGAAAGCGCGGCGGGCACCGCGATGGCTCTGCGTTGCTTCGTGGGCGTTCTGGATCCTGAATCCGTATCTGACGGTCTTTTCCTTTGTCACGACGAAGGATGTGCTCTTTGGTGCATTTTTCCTGCTGGCATTTGATACGGCATGTTGTCTGGCGGAGGATCCGGAGCATTTTTGGCGGGGGATGTGCCAGAAGAAAGAGGATCTGGATAAAGAAAGAGAGCTGGATAAAGAGAAAAATCCGAACGGAACAGGTTCTCGGAAAGAAGTGGGAAAGACCGGTGATTGGCTGCTCTTTTTTGTGAGTGTGTTTTTCATGTGCCTGTTCCGGAATCAGGGAATCTATGTGTTCCTGTTTTTTGTTTTGGCAGTCTGCCTGTTTTTACGAAAAAAAGTGTATCGCAGAAACTGGTTTATCGGGGCATCTCTGCTGGTGGCAGCCTTATGGTATGTTTTATCCGGTCCGATTCCAACGGCGTTCGGCGTGGGAAAGGGCGATGCGAGGGAGATGCTGTGCGTGCCAATGCAGCAGCTGGCGCGCATATATCATGAAGTCCCGGAGAAATTGGCACCGGAGGAAAAGAAATATATCGAGACGCTGATTGATCCGCAGGCGCTCAGTGAGTATGTTCGTGTCAATGCGGATCCGGTGAAAAGTGGGTTCCATACGGAAGTGATGCAGGCAGATATGGGACGTTTCGTGCGGACCTGGGCGGAAATCGGGAAGCGCCATCCGGATATCTATCTGGATTCATTTCTGATGGGAAACTGGGGGTACTGGTATATAGGAGACAATCAGTACTGGATCAGCTATATTTTATACGACGGGGCGTACCTGGAAGATGATTTAAATATCCTGCATATCACGCGGAACAGCCATTTTCAGGCGCTTTCGGACTGGCTGAGGGAGGCAACGCTGACACCGGCATTCCAGTCGGTTCCGATGCTGTCGGTGCTTCTAAACCAGGCATTTCCGTTCTGGCTGATGCTGTTTGCGGCAGGATTTGCAGTCTGGAAGCGCCGGGCGTATGAGATCCTTCCGATGATGCTTCTGCTCGGCTGCTGGGGAACGCTTCTGCTGGGACCGGTGGTTTCCCTGCGGTATGCATTGCCGTTGATTTACTGTGTGCCGCGGCTGCTGGAAATGATAGTGGGTTTGACAGGAAAACGGTAAACGGCATAGTTTCTGCTTTCCTACATATATTAGATAATAACAATGAAATAGGCGGTAGGCGCTTGTTTGGCAGACAGAAAAAAGCGATCGTTTCGACGCTCCATCTGCCGGAGGACGTCGTTCTCGGAGAGATGCTTCTGTATTTTACCGGCAGTCGGGCGGCTGTGGTGGAAAATTACAGGAGCATTCTCTTTTTTTCCGACGAAATGCTGCGGCTGACGGGAAAGAACACCCGGCTTACTATCAAGGGGAAGGGGCTTTCGATTGAGTATTATGACCGCGATAATCTGCGGGTCACAGGGCAGATTGTGTCTGTCGAATTTGGGGTGCTGTGAGGAATGAGTATGGCGAAGGTAAGACACCTTCTACATGGGATAGTGCGGCTTAACATGCGCGGCACCTCCCCGGAGAGATTCCTGAATCTCTGTACACTGGCAGGTTTAAATGTCTGGCAGGTAAAAAAAGAGCAGGAAAACCTGCTGTTTTATATGGAAATCCGCGATTTTAAGCGGTGTGCGCCACTGGCAAGAAAAGCGGGAGTCCGTCTGCATATCGTTGAAAAGCGTGGGCTGCCGGTGTTTCTCTGGCGGAACCGGAAACGGAAAGGGTGGGCGGTCAGCTTCGTCCTTTTTTTTCTGTTATTATT
>NZ_FR895084.1:10225-13378 GCF_000434655.1 Clostridium sp. CAG:43
TCTGGCACAATTTGTCTGGGAGATCGACTGGAGCGGAAACCGGCGTTATACCGAAAGTGAGCTGAATCATTACCTCCAGACGCTGCAGATTGAAGAGGGAATTCCCAAGAAGCGGATTTCCTGTGCGAGGCTGGAGGAAGAACTGCGGGAGTCATTTGAAGATATCACCTGGGTGTCGGTGCGCCTGCATGGGACGCGCCTTTTCATCCGCCTGCGGGAGAGCGAGGTTCCGGTCCGTCAGGAAGTGGAGTCCGCCGAGGCGTGCGATCTGGCGGCGGTATCAGACGCGCGGATCACGTCGGTAGTCGTCCGGAGCGGAATCCCACTTGTGCAGGCGGGAGATACGGTGGAAAAGGGGCAGCTTCTGGTGTCGGGAACGGTGCCGATCACAGATGATGGAGGCGAAGAAATTTCCTCTTACCGGGTGCGGGCGGATGCGGATATATATGGGATCCGGGAGCGGGTCGGGAGAAAGGAGCTTCCGCTCTGGAGGGAAATGCGGACGGAAACGGGAAAGAAACGATACGGAATTGCTTTGGAAGCAGGAACACACACATTTTACTGGAAAATTCCAGAACTTTATGACATGATAGAACATACATTCGATATGGCGGAGCAGTGGGGCTTTTTCAGACGAAGCAGGCGGATGAAACCTGCCTGGACGATCCGGACGGAGTACCGGAAATTGCGGCTCCCGCTTGATTTTTATCTGCCGCTTTCTGTCGGGTGGAGTGAGTACCGGGAGACGTCTGTCTGCGAAAAAAGGTATACAGAACCAGAGCTTGCGGCGCTGTCAGCGACATTTCAAAAGGAGACGGAAGAAAAATTGATCGAAAAAGGTGTACATATTATGGCAAGTGATGGTAGAATACTAATAAATGGCGGAGTCTGCCATTTTGAGGTACGGCTTCAGACGGAGGAGCCGATTCAAGTTGTGACACAAGGAGAACAGCAAAGGAATGAGCATAATAGAGACAATGATTGATATTCCGATGGAACATGAGCGGAATGTATGCGGACAGTTTGACGCGTATCTGAAAAAGATTGAGCGGACGCTGCACGTGACGATGATCACACGCGACGGCGCGCTGAAAATCATCGGTCCGGAGCAGACGATCCGGCAGGCGAAGAGTGTGTTCAACAATCTGTTAGAGCTTTCCAAGCGCGGCAATACCATTACCGAGCAGAATGTTGATTACGCCCTGTCGCTGTCCTTCACGGAGAAGGACGATCAGATTCTCGAGATCGATAAGGATATCATCTGCCGGACGATCACGGGCAAGCCGGTCAAACCGAAAACGATGGGACAGAAACAGTACGTGGATCTGATCCGCAAGAAGATGATTGTATTTGGCATCGGTCCGGCGGGTACCGGAAAAACGTATCTGGCGATGTCGATGGCGATACAGGCATTTAAGAGTGGCGAGGTAAGCCGGATCATCCTGACGCGTCCGGCGATCGAGGCGGGGGAAAAACTGGGTTTTCTGCCGGGCGATCTGCAGAGCAAGATCGATCCGTACCTGCGTCCGCTTTACGATGCGCTGTATCAGATTATGGGGGCAGAAAGTTACCTGCACAATTCTGAGAAGGGCTTGATTGAGGTGGCGCCGCTTGCGTACATGCGTGGTCGTACCCTGGATAATGCGTTCATCATTCTCGATGAGGCGCAGAATACGACCCCGGCACAGATGAAGATGTTCCTGACACGTATCGGCTTTGGTTCCAAGGTGATCGTGACGGGCGATCAGTCGCAAAAGGATCTGCCTGCCGGAGCTGCGTCCGGACTGGATACGGCGATTCATGTACTCAAGAAAATTGACGATATTGGTTTCTGCTATCTGACCAGCAGCGACGTAGTCCGCCATCCGCTGGTACAGAAGATCGTAGAGGCATACGATGCGTATGAGAAAAAAGATGCGGATGCGTCCCGCGGTTTCCGGAGAAATAGTTCCGGGACGCGTGACCGGAAAGATGGAGGAAGAAAGAACAGATGACAATCCAGATAGAATATGAAGCAGAGCGGGAGTGGGAGATAGATTACCGTCCGATCATCGAGGAGATCGTGGTTGCGGCACTCGATTATGAAAAATGCCCGTATGAGGCGGAGGTCAATGTAGTCCTGACAAATGATGAGGAGATTCATCGTATTAATAAGGAATTCCGAGGAATCGACCGGGCAACCGACGTCCTCTCTTTTCCGATGGGTGATTACGATGTGCCGTCCGATTTTGAACGGTTGGAAGAGCAGTCAGAGGACTATTTTAACCCGGAAACGGGCGAACTTCTTCTGGGCGATATCGTGATCTCGATCGATAAGGTAGACGAGCAGGCGGAGAAATACGGTCATTCTAAGGAGCGCGAACTGGCGTTCCTGGTGGCACACAGTATGCTGCACCTGTGCGGTTACGATCATATGGAAGATGACGAACGCCTTGTGATGGAGAAAAAACAGGAGGAAATCCTGGCTGGCAAAGGGTATACGCGCTAAAAGCAGGGAAAAGAACCGGAGGGAAAGGGGAGAGCCCATTCGGGAAATGAGGCATATGGGGATGTGATGGGGGAAGTATGGAATGAAAAAAAACAGTTGGAAAATAAGGGCACTGGCACTGACTCTGATGGCAGTCTGCTGGCTGTCAGGCTGTTCGGCTCACAAAGAAATATCGGTAACGGCAGCAGAGACACAGGAGGAGACACGTGAGCTGTCCTTAAATACAGAGACGGAGGCCGAAACGCAGCCGGAAGCAGAGCCGGAGGAACGCTGCGAAAAAGACGGGAAGATACAGAGTTATCTGACCGGGGAATGGACGGATGTCGCAAAGGCGAACCGCCGTCCGCTCGCAATCATGATGAGCAATGACAAGGCGGCGCTTCCGCAGTATGGCATCAACCATGCCGGAGTGGTCTATGAGGCACCAGTGGAAGGCAGCATGAACCGCTATATGGCACTGATAGAGGACTATGACGATCTGGATCGGATCGGTTCCGTCCGGAGCTGCCGCCCATACTATACTTTTTTTGCAAGGGAATTTGAGGCGGTCTATGCACATTATGGGCAGAATACGTTTGCACTTCCGTATCTGGAGCAGATGGAACATTTAGATGGAATCAAAGGCAATGGGGCATCTGCGTATTTCCGGACCAAGGATCGGAAGA
>NZ_FR895084.1:13404-15845 GCF_000434655.1 Clostridium sp. CAG:43
ACCCCGCACAATGCCTATGCATCGGGACCAAAGCTGCGCCAGGCGATCGAGGCGAGCGGTTATGCGGATGCGTACCCGGAGAGCTATGAGGGGCATTATACTTTTGCGCCGGAGAGTGCGCCGGTGTGCTTTGAGGATGGTATCGCAGCGGCCAAAGTAGTGCCAGGTTATCAGTTAAGCAATCCCTGGTTTGAGTATCACCCGGAGGACGGGCTGTACTACCGGTATCAGTATGGCGGTCCGCATATGGGAGATGAAGGACAGATAGCGGTTAAAAATATTATTTTCCAATACTGTTTGTGGAAATATTATAAACCGACGGAATATCTGGATATTGATGTCCATACACCGGCGACGGGGTATTATTTTACAAATGGACACGGCATTCTGATTCGTTGGGAAAAAGACGGCGCTTACGGCGTCACAAAGTATTACGATATGGACGGTCAGGAAATCAAGCTGAATCCGGGCAAGACCTGGGTCTGCATCCTTCCGAATGACCGTATGGATAAGGCGGAATTCTATGGAGAACAGACGGAGTAGAAGAAAACCCGGAATGCGGGAAGAGACAGAAAGAGAGATAATCAGCCGGCAGCGTACGGCAGGACGTAGAGAAGAAGCAGCCGGAGGCAGCCGGGAAAGTGCGGGCAGAAGCCGTAACCGGTCAGGAAGCAGCCGGAAGCCGGAAGCGGTTCCGGTGAGGAAAGAAAATTTTGTCATTCAGGGCACGATCCTGGCAGCTGCCGGTATCATTGTGCGTCTGATCGGTATTCTGTACCGCGTCCCGATGACGAATATCATCGGCGATGAGGGCATGGGATATTATTCGACGGCATTCAACGTATATAATATCATGCTGATCCTTTCATCGTACAGTCTGCCTCTGGCGGTGTCGAAGATGGTAGCGGCCCGCCTTGCGAAAGGGCAGTACCGCAATATGAACCGTGTTCTGCGGGCGGCGCTTGTCTATGCGACGGTCGTAGGTGGTCTGGCATGCTTTATTACCTGGAATTTTGCAGGCTTTTTTGCAACGACCTTGTTTAACACGCCGTTCTGCGTGTATGCACTCCGCACACTTGCGCCAACGATCTGGATCATGGCGTATCTAGGCGTG
Organism: Clostridium sp. CAG:43; assembly: GCF_000434655.1. Classification (NCBI taxonomy): domain Bacteria; kingdom Bacillati; phylum Bacillota; class Clostridia; order Eubacteriales; family Clostridiaceae; genus Clostridium; species Clostridium sp. CAG:43. Next base: position 14,519 of record NZ_FR895084.1, read on the forward strand.
CTGCGCGGTTATTTCCAGGGACATGGAACGATGATTCCGACGGCGATCTCCCAGATCCTGGAGCAGGTGGTCAACGCGATTATCAGTGTGGTGGCTGCCAGCGTCCTTTTCAAGGTGGGACTGGATACAGCGAAAGTATATGGAAAAGATGGATATGCACAGGCATTTGGCGCGGCAGGCGGTACGATCGGCACAGGAAGCGGCGCGTTTGCAGCCCTGTTATTTGTGCTGGTATTGTTTTTACTCTACCGTCCGACGGCAAAACGGCGGATTGCCAAGGATCGGAGCGGTAGCGTGGATTCCTACCGTCAGATTTCGAGAATCTTCTTCTTTACCGTTATTCCGGTTATCGTAAGCTCGGGTGTTTACAATATTAACTCGGTTATTGACAACGGTATCATGGCGCACGGCATGGAGTCGCTGGGACGCGGCAAAGAGTTTTTAGCCCTCTGGGGTATCTACAACAACAAATATATGCTGCTGGTACACGTCCCGCTTGCGATGGCGAACTCACTGTCCTCGTCGCTGATTCCTTCGCTGTCCGGTGCAATAGCGCGTAAGGACCGAAAGGCGGCGATTGAGAAGACAGCCCTTGCGATCCGGTTTGCTATGCTGATTGCGATTCCGTCGGCGGTGGGGCTGACGGTACTTTCAGCGCCGGTCAATAACCTGTTATTCCGGGGCGGCAACAATGCGGAAGCGATCCGTATGATGATGATTGGCGCTTCAGCCGTTATCTTCCTGTCGCTTTCGACGGTTACCAATGCAATCTTACAGGGACTTAACCGGATGAATGTTCCGGTGCGGAACGCCCTGATTTCGTTGGCATTACACGTGATTGCGCTGTATATTATGCTGATGATCTTCAATATGGGTATCTACAGTATGGTATTTGCAAGTATTTTATTTGCGCTCTTTATGTGCATTTTAAATGCGATCGCGATCCGCAACACACTCGGTTACCGCCAGGAGATGGTCAAGACCTTCCTGCTGCCGGCGATCAGCGCAGCATTTATGGGCGCGGCGGCATATGGCGTATACCGTGGGGTTACGCTGGTGATCCACAGCAATGTGCTGGGAACGCTGCTGGCGGTGCTTGTGGCGGTCGCGGTATATGGCGTGCTTCTTATCAAGCTGCACTGTATCGAGGAAGATGAGATGTATTCGATGCCGATGGGACGGAAACTCACACGCATCTGCCGGAAGCTGCATCTGATGTAGGGTTAGAAATTTAGCTATGATTAAAATTTAGAAAAAAGTGAATAATAAGGATACACAACAGGAGGTATCCTTATTATGAGAAAATATCAGGGAATACTGTTTGCGG
>NZ_FR895084.1:15862-16346 GCF_000434655.1 Clostridium sp. CAG:43
TGCGGCGCTTTTTTGTTTTGCAATGCTTCTGCTTCTGGCGGCAGGGCTCTGGTGGTACCGTCCACGGCGGGCCGAACCGGTACCGGGGCGCGTGTATGAGTCAGAGCGGATGCCGGAGAATAATGCGGTTCTGAACCCGGAACCGGAAGTGGCGGAGAAACAATCCGGCTATTGTCTGACGGCGGAGGATGGGATGCTGCTTATCTTTGACGGAACAAGCGGCGAAGTCTGTTTCCAGACCCATATGCCGCTTTCAGAATTTTCCGTGGAAGAACAGGAAAAACTGCTAGAAGGAGTCTGGTTCGACACAATGACGGATGTGTTTCACTATCTGGAGTCTTTCAGCAGTTAGAGGTGATTATAATACAGTCAAAAAACAAAGAATAAAGTCCGCGTATGGACGGTACGAAGCAAACGGTCAGGAAGGGAAATAGGGATGAGTCAGAATAAAGTAATCATAGTGGGAGCGGGAGCAGCCGGAATG
>NZ_FR895084.1:16375-17074 GCF_000434655.1 Clostridium sp. CAG:43
TTGCTGCCAGGGAGGGCGCTCAGGTGGTTCTGCTGGAACATAAAGACCGGGTCGGCAAGAAGATCCTGTCTACCGGCAATGGACGCTGTAACCTTTCAAACCGTTTGCAGGAGCCGTTCTGCTACCGCAGTGGTCAGCCGGATTTTCCATGGAAGGCGCTTGGGGCGTTTACGCTTCCGATGACACTGGAATATTTTGAGGATCTCGGCGTTTTGACGCGGGAACGGGACGGATATCTGTATCCATATTCCGGGCAGGCAAGCGCTGTTTTAGATGCACTCCGTCTGGGACTTGCGCGGGAGTCGGTTCAGGTGGTGACGGAATGTGAAGTTTTCTCGATCACGCCGCGCGAAGATGCGAAACACCGGTTTGAAGTGAAGACGTCCCAGGGGAGCTTTTCGGGCGAGACGCTGATTCTGGCGTGCGGCAGCAAGGCGGCACCGGGTACAGGTTCGGATGGAAGCGGATATAAGCTGGCGAAACGGCTGGGACACCATATCATCAAGCCGCTTCCGGCACTGGTTCAGCTTCGTTGCCCGGAAAAGTTCTTTAAACAGCTCGCTGGAGTACGCGCGGATGCCTCTGTGATACTCTACAGCGATGGCAGAAAGCTGGCGGAGGACAAGGGCGAGGTGCAGCTTACGGATTATGGTATTTCGGGGATTCCGGTTTTCCAGGTCAGCCGCTTTGCGGCGCGCG
>NZ_FR895085.1:0-1766 GCF_000434655.1 Clostridium sp. CAG:43
CAGAATAAGAATTCCGTTGCGGGGGATGAATTGCAGAAAACGCAGCAGAATGAGGAGATAGACGGATGAAAAAATGGAAGTTATTGGGGAAACGGGCGGCGGCGTTTCTGCTGGGCGCTGTGATGGCGGTCAACCCAGGGCTGGCAGGTACTGCAGCAGAGTCCTTGCTGGGGATCGTCAGCTATGCGGAAGAGAGAACCGCGTCGGTCAATGCGACAAACCTGAATGTCCGGAGTGGTCCTGGCACTTCGTATCAGGCACTAGCGAAGCTGTCCAAGGGCGCACCAGTTACAGTACTTGGTGAGCAGACGGGAACGGATGGCGTCGTATGGTATCAGATACGATATAGCGGAAGCGGCGGTGAGCAGACGGGTTATGTTTCGAGCAAATACATAAAGTTTCCGACGGCGATCAAATCGGATTCGGATTTTGAAAGCTATCTGACAAAGCAGGGATTTCCGGAGAGCTATAAACAGGGACTCCGGGAATTGCATGCACAATATCCGAATTGGACGTTCACGGCGTTCCAGACGAATCTGGATTGGAACACAGCGTTGAAAAATGAAAGCGTGATCGGGCGGAACCTGGTTGCGAGCAGCAGCATTTCGTCCTGGAAATCGACCGAGACAGGTGCGTATGACTGGGGAACCGGAACCTGGCCGGGCTTTGACGGAAGCTCCTGGGTACAGGCGTCTTCGGATATTATCGCCTATTATATGGATCCGCGGAATTTCTTAAATGATAAATATATTTACCAGTTCATGAAACAGTCGTATGACAGTTCGCTTCACACGAAGACGGGGCTGCAGAACATGGTGAGCGGAACCTTCCTTTCCGGCACGGTGTCGGGCGGCTCGTCGGTATCGGCCGGTACGGGAAGCAGTTCTGGAAGCTCTTCTTCCGGTTCAGCGACGGGACCGGGAAGTTCGTCAGGTTCGAGCGGAAGCAGCGCCGGTCTGTCGTCTCCGATTGCTTCGATCAGCGATCATAAGACGGAGCGGGTGGCAGCGACCAATGGACCAGGCATGGCGGGAGATGGATTTTCTTCCAACAATGCAGACGGGGAGACGGCGCCGGTCAGCAGCGGCACATCGAATAAGTCATCGGGGACAACCAGCAGCACGGCTGGAACCACCAGTGGCAGTACAAGCGCACCGGGAAGCAGCACAACTGGAACAACTTCTGGTTCAACCAGCAGCGGAAGAACAAGTGCACCGGGAAGTGGCACTTACAGCAGTTCGGGAACTTCCACGGGAGTGGCGCAGCAGTCTGCAATCGGTACTTCCTATGTAGATATCATCATGAATGCGGCATCCGAATCGGGAGTCAATCCATATATTCTGGCGTCGATGATTCTGCAGGAACAGGGCAGCCAGGGAACCGGACGCAGTATTTCCGGAACGGTGTCCGGCTATCAGGGATATTATAACTTCTTTAATATAGAGGCATATCAGTCCGGCTCGATGAGTGCGGTAGAACGCGGACTCTGGTGGGCATCCCAGTCGGGAAGCTATCTGCGCCCGTGGAACAGCATCGAGAAATCGATCCGCGGCGGTTCGGTTTATTATGGCGATAATTATGTAAAAAAAGGGCAGGATACGCTGTACTTAAAGAAATTTAATGTGCAGGGCAGCAACCTTTATAAACATCAGTACATGACGAACGTGCAGGCGGCAGCTGCCGAAGGACTGACGCTTTCGAAGATCACGGCATTGGCAAATACAACACTTGAGTTCTCGATTCCGGTGTATAAAAACATGCCGGCG
>NZ_FR895085.1:1780-4516 GCF_000434655.1 Clostridium sp. CAG:43
CGGCGGGCGCCTGCGTCAAACCGACGCTGGACGGCAGCCCGAACAACAAGCTGTCGGCGCTGGGTGTCGATGGATTTGCACTGACACCGACCTTTAACCGAGATACGGAGTCCTACGATCTGATCGTGGATCCATCGGTGGCAAGCGTGACGGTAGCAGCGAGCGCGATTGATTCCAAGGCAACGATTGCCGGAACGGGAACGGTCGATCTGCAGAGCGGTGTCAATGAGATCACCGTGACGGTCAAAGCGGCAAATGGAAATCTGCGAAATTATGTCCTTCACGTAGTGCGCCAGTCGGGCGGTCCGACCTACTCAAGCTCGATTGGAAGCGGCGTTTCCTCTGGAAGCAGCTCTAGCGGTCCGGCGACGGGACCGGGCATGTCTTCAGGAAGCAGTTCAGGAAATTCTTCCTCCGGCGGTTCGGATGTGCAGATTGTCGGTCCGACCTCTTCGGGAAGCAGTTCAGGAAGCTCTCCTTCCGGGCAGTCCGCACCGGGATCGAATGTGAATGGATTTGGGAGCGGCAGTTCCGGAACCCTGATTGCGCCAAATGGGGAGTCTGTCGGGAGCGCCGGCAGTCCGCAGGGGAGCCAGTCGCCGACCAGCGCGGCGGCACCATCCCAGTCCACATCGGGAACGCATGCGGCATCGTCGGTGCGCGGGGATGTCAACGGCGATGGTAAGCTGAACATCATGGATGTCCTGCTGGCACAGCGGTCGATACTGGGACTTGGAAAGTTAAGAGCGGAAGAAATCGCGCGCGCCGACCTCAATGGAAATGGAAAAGTAGATATTTTGGATATTCTTCTGATGCAGAAGAAGATTCTGGGACTGTAGGGATATTTCACGTACCTGCGGCTGGTCTTGAGAGATGGCAGCGGGTACGTGAAAATTTGTAAAGAAAGGGAACGGTGCAGATATGGAACCGTTACCAATAAAGAATATAGGACAGGGCAGTTGAATGAAAAGATTTAAAAATATCATATTAGGTATACTTGCGGCAGGTATGCTGACGGTGGCGGCGCCGGTTGGCGGGATCAGCGCCTATGCATCCAGCGCAAAAATTTCATTTTCCGATCCGAGTGCGACGGTGGGTCAGGAGTTCAGCGTCAATGTGAAGATCTCCTCTCAGGATGGAAATCTAGGGGCATCCGACGTGGTACTTTCCTATGATCCGTCGGTCATTGAGTTTGTGAGCGGAAATAACGCAAGCGGCGGTGCAGGTTCCGTCCGCCTGGTTGGAACGATGGATTCCAATTCGACGAAGGCATTTTCCTATACGCTGAAATTCAAGGCAGTGCAGGCGGGAAATACGTCGATCTCTGTGGGAAGTTATGAAGTCTATGACTCAGATGCACAGGCAGTCACAGTTTCTAAAACGGGGACGGCGAGTGTCAAAGTAAAAGCACCGGCAACCTCCTCGGCGGAAGCGGCGCTTTCGTCCTTAAAGATTTCTCCAGGAACACTTTCCCCTGCATTTTCGCCAAATGTGACTTCCTATACGGCGCAGGTAGGAGCCAGCGTCGATAAGCTGGCGGTCAGCGCGAGTGCGAAGGACAGCAAGGCGAAAGTCCTTGTCAGTGGTGATTCCGGCTTAAAGGTAGGTGCTAATACCGTTGTCTGCAAGGTGACGGCGGAGGATGGACAGACAACTAAGAGCTACACGATCACAGTCAATAAGCTAGATACGGTCGATGTGCCGTCAGAGGCGGAGACAGGGGCTGAAACAGAGGCAGTTGGGACAACGCCGGTTGTGACAAACGGGCTGGATGTGGAAATAGACGGCGTTTCCTATACGGTGGCGACGGAATTTGATGCCTCCCTGCTTCCGGAAGGATATACGCAGTCTACCTGTACTTATGGCGGTTCAGAGGTCCAGTGTGGAAATGGCAATGACCTGACGCTTCTGTATTTGCAGGGTGCCGATGGAAATGGTGCGTTTTATATTTATATACCGGAATCCGGTGTGTTATCGCCGTATGTGACGATCGATGTGACAGCAAAGTCGATTCTGGTGCTTCCACCGGATGAGTCGGTTCAGATTCCGGATGGATTTATGGAGACGACCATTCAGTTAAACGGCACGTATAAAGTGCAGGGCTGGGTATGGAAGAGCGATGAACAGCAGAAGTATTGTGTCGTATATGGTATGAATGAGAGCGGCGAGAAGTCGCTGTATCGGTATGATATTGCAGAAAAGACCTTCCAACGGTATTTTGAAGACCCGTCTCTGGCAACTAAATACGATGATGCACAAGTGGAAGAGATTGTAGATAAGTACAACGCACTTTGCAGGGATTATAATATTCGCTTTGTCATGCTTGCGGTTCTGGGCGTAGCGTGTGTAATCTTGTTCTTTATCGTGATCAATCTTCTGCTCAAGCGGAAAGAGTGGAGAGAGGAAGCGCAGGCAGCCGGAGGCAGACAGAGGTTCAAGCGTCGTCCGTCATCGCCGAATGCACGACCGGCGGCAGACGCACGGGTGAAACGAGGCACTGGACGCGACAAGAGAGAAGATAGGGAAATGACGCCGGCAAGACCGGCAGCGCGGAGTGAGAAGGAGCGCATGGCAGCGGATGACAGACACCGCCCGTCCGCAGAGCGGATGGAGGAAGGGCGTCGGAGTACGCGCCGAACCCAGGAGACGCTGGAGACGAGACCGGTCCGCCGGGAGCGGGAAGAGGAGCGCGAGACGCCGCCGGCCCGCCGGACAAGGGATGAGGAGCACGCGTCC
>NZ_FR895085.1:4532-5253 GCF_000434655.1 Clostridium sp. CAG:43
AGCACGCGTCCCAGCCGGTTCGCCGGGAGCGGAGTATGGAGGCAGCAGCATCGGCAGACCGCGCAAAACGGATGCCGGAGGAAAGACGCCGCCGGGAAGCAGGAAGTGAAAATCGTTCCGAACGCGTCCGTAGAGAAATGCCAGAAGAAAGCAGTCCGGCTTGTGTCCGCAGAGAGGCATCAGAAGAAGAACGTCTGCAGCGCACCCGCAGAGATGCGGCAGAGGAAAGCCGTTCTGAGCGTCCGCGCAGAACTTCGGCAGACGGAAGCCGCGCAGAGCGGGAACGCCAGGCAGTGGCAGAAAGCCGACGCACAGAACGGGAACGTGCTGTTTCAGCAAAAGAAAGCCGCCTGCAGCGCGATTACACGCCGGCATCGGCGCATCGTGCGACGAAAGAGTCTGCAGCATCGGGAGAACGCCGGAATGCGCGCCCGGCGATTTATGTGCGCCCGGCATCCCGCTCGGAGCTTTACTACACGCTGGAACGGGAGGAATACGGTGATCGCCCAACGAGATATGAGTCGGAATCAGAGCGATCCAGACGCGCCCGCGAGGCAAAAGCCCGGTTAGAGCGGGATCGGCGCGATGGGGATGGATTTGAGTATATCGACGATCCGCAGTAAATAAAAGAGGAAAAGATGGATATCTGTCCAGGAGATTTCTGGCGGGTATCTGTCTTTTCTTTTATATCGATTTTTTTGTAACAAGTTCACACAATTAA
>NZ_FR895085.1:5265-6288 GCF_000434655.1 Clostridium sp. CAG:43
TTGTAACAAGTTCACACAATTAACACAGTTTTACAGTTGACGAAAACACCTGTTTGTTATACAATTTATATAACAAATGATAAAACAGGCGGCTGACTGTATTTAGAAACGGGGTCTGCCGTCAGAATGAAAGATGGTGGAGTATGATTGTAGAGATTGATTTTAACAGTGAGGAAGCGCTTTATATTCAGCTCATAAACCAGATCATCATCGGGATTGCGACCGACCAGATCCGGGAGGGCGATACGCTGCCATCCGTGCGCCAGTTAGCGGATAACATCGGAATTAACATGCACACGGTCAACAAGGCATATTCTGTACTGAAACAGGAAGGTTTTCTGCGTGTGGACCGCCGCCGCGGGGCAGTGATTGCACTTGATACGGATAAGATGCGGACGATCTCGGAGATGCGCCGGGATCTCAGTGTAATTCTGGCAAGAGGTGTCTGTAAAAATGTGAGCCGCGAGGAGGTTCACAATCTGGTGGATTCCATTTATGACGCATTTACAGCGGAATAGCAGGTTCCGGCTGCGGGCGATGGTTTTTGTGTATTGGAACCGTTGCGGGATGTGTATGTTGGGAGGATAAATTATGCTGTGTGAGAAATGTGGGATTCGCGAAGCGAATATTAAATATACAGAAGTGTTTAACGGCGTCAAGACAGAGCATAATCTCTGCGCCCAGTGCGCGAAAGAGATGGATCTGGGACCGTACTCGGCACTGATTGAGGGAGAATTTCCGCTTGGAAAACTGCTTTCGAGCCTTTTGGGACTGACGGATGCGTCTGCCAGCCAGGCACCGAAAGAGGATGTGGTATGCCCGACCTGCGGCACAACGTATGAAGAATTTATCAAGAACAGCCGTTTCGGATGCGCGGACTGTTATCATGTGTTTGATCCGTTGCTTGGAGAGAAAATTAAGAAATTGCAGGAAAATTCGAGCCATACCGGCAAACATCCGAAGATCCAGCCGCGCAGTCAGGCGGCTGCAGAGGTGACAAAGAAGGGAGAACTGGAATTCAGC
>NZ_FR895085.1:6326-8192 GCF_000434655.1 Clostridium sp. CAG:43
AGCTGAAGCGCAGGCTGGAAGCGGCGTTGCAGGAAGAAGACTATGAGACGGCTGCTGCCTGCCGGGATAAGATACACAGTCTGGAAGGAGAGATGAGACATGACGAAATGGTTTGAGGAAGTGGCGAATGATGCGTCCAATATCGTTTCCAGCCGGGTGCGTCTGTCTCGGAACTGGGAAGAATATAAATTTCCGAGCCGTCTGGAGCCGGATGAGGCGCGGACGATGATTGCCCGTTTAAAACAGAATTTCCGCGATCTGGGTGACCGGGACGGTCAGTTTTATGAATATGAAGATCTGGAATTGATGGAGAAGCTTGACCGCACCGCATTGCGGGAACGGCGGCTTTTAAACCGCACGCTGGCGGAGAAGACGACGCCGGGCGGGATCCTCTGTTCGGAGGATGAGCGGGTCAGCATGGTATTAAATGCGGACGATCATATCCGTTTACAGGTGCTGGCATCGGGACTCAATCTGCAAGAATGTTATGCAAAAGCGGATGCGCTGGATGATTATATCAACGAGAAGATTCCGTATGCATTCAATGAGAAATATGGATATCTGACGTCCTATCCGACGAATGTCGGAACAGCAATGAAGGCGTCTGTGGTCGTGCATCTGCCGTCTCTGACGATGAATAAGAAATTTCAGGAACTTCTGGGCGATATGGGACGTTTCGGCACGACCGTGCGCGGCGTTTATGGCAGAGGCAATGAAAACTACGGCGATCTGTACGAGGTAGTCAATCAGAAAACACTCGGCATCACCGAACAAGAGATTCTGGAGCTGGTAGCCAACGTGGCGGGGCAGCTCTCGGCGCAGGAAAATCAGTTCCGCGAGGTTTCTCTGTCGAGGCACCGCCTGGAGCGGGAGGATGAGGCGTACAAGTCCTACGGCGTTCTGAAATATGCGCGCCGGATGACGCTCAAGGAAGCGATGACATTTCTATCTCATGTCTGGGCGGGCATCGCGGACGGGCTGTTAAAACTGGCAGAATTTGTGAGCATTTACCGCCTGATGATCGGCATCCAGCCGGCAAACTTACAGAAACGTTCGAGCAAGCCGCTGGGACGTGAGGAACTGGAGGCAGAGCGGGCGCGATATCTGCGGGAGGAACTGCCGAAGCTGGTGTAAAGTAAAAAGAAACAGGAGGAACAGTAAAATGATCGATCGTTTTACTCAGAAAGCCAGAGAAGCGATCCGTCTGGCAGTCGAGACAGCGCAGGAGCTGGAACACGGCTATGTGGGGACGGAGCATCTGCTTTTAGGACTGATAAAAGAGGGAACTGGCGTGGCGGCAGCGGTTCTGGCAGAACATGATGTGACAGAAGAGCGTGTCATGGAACTGATGGAGCGTCTGATAAGCCCGGCAGTGGCGACTCAGGTAGAGGGACAGATTGAGTATACGCCGGGGGCGCGCGCCGTGCTGCAGGCGAGTTATGATGAGGCGGTTTTTTTCAAAGCGCCTCTGATTGGAACGGAGCATATCCTGATTGCCATCATCAAGGATGGAAAATCAACTGCGTGCCGTTTACTCAATACAATGAATGTTAATATTCAGAAATTATATGTGGATCTGATGGGGGCTATGGGCGATGACGCGCCGTCCGAGACAGCGGAAGATGCGGCAGCAAGACGGGTGCGCCCGGAGAAAGGCAATACACCGAATCTGGACAATTTCAGCCGGGATCTGACCCAGATGGCGCGGGACGGAAAGCTCGATCCAGTCATCGGCAGGGAACGGGAAATGAAACGTGTTATTCAGATTTTAAGCCGCCGGACGAAGAATAATCCGTGCCTGATCGGGGAACCAGGCGTCGGAAAGACGGCGGTTGTGGAAGGTCTGGGGCAGTTCATTGTTTCCGG
>NZ_FR895085.1:8199-10568 GCF_000434655.1 Clostridium sp. CAG:43
GTTCATTGTTTCCGGCAATGTACCGGAGACGATCGCGAAAAAGCGGGTTGTCAGCCTCGATTTGTCCGGCATGGTCGCAGGATCCAAGTACCGCGGTGAGTTCGAAGAGCGGATTAAGAAGGTACTTGCCGAGGTGCGGGAGAGTGGAAATGTGCTCTTGTTTATTGACGAGATTCACACGATCATCGGCGCAGGCGGCGCGGAGGGCGCGATCGATGCCTCCAATATCCTGAAACCGTCACTGGCGAGGGGCGAGATTCAGCTCATTGGTGCGACGACGCTGGAAGAATACCGCAAATACATCGAAAAAGATGCGGCCTTGGAACGCCGGTTTCAGCCGGTTATGGTAGATGAGCCGACGGAGGCGGAATCCATCGAGATTTTGAAGGGGCTTCGCAGCCGCTATGAGGAGCACCACAAGGTAACGATCCAGGATGAGGCGCTGGTGGCAGCGGTGCGCCTGTCTGCCCGCTATATCAATGACCGTTTCCTGCCGGACAAGGCGATCGATCTGATCGATGAAGCATCCTCGAAGCTACGTCTGACTGTATATACGGAGCCGGAGGAGATCAAAAAGCTCGAAGCGGAGATCAAAAAACTCGAAGGCCAGAAGGAAGAGGCGATCAAGGCTGAAGCCTATGAGAAAGCCGGTGAGATCAAGAAGAAGCAGCAGAAAAAGCAGGAAAAGATTGAAAAGATTCGTGAAAAATGGGAAAAAGAGAAAAATTCACGCAAGTTAGTGGTCGGTGAAAATGAGATTGCGGACATTGTTTCTGACTGGACGAAGATCCCGGTTCGCAAGCTGGCAGAAGAAGAGTCAGAGCGGCTGTTGAAACTGGAGTCCATTCTGCATGAGCGTGTGGTCGGACAGGAGGAAGCTGTATCCGCCGTGGCGCGTGCGATCCGCCGTGGTCGTGTGGGACTCAAGGATCCGAAGCGGCCGATCGGTTCGTTTCTGTTCCTGGGGCCGACGGGTGTCGGAAAAACAGAGCTTTCCAAGGCACTCTCGGAGGCGATGTTTGGCACGGAAAATGTGATGATCCGCGTTGATATGTCGGAGTACATGGAGAAACACAGCGTTTCCAAGATGATCGGTTCGCCGCCAGGATATGTTGGCTACGAGGAGGGCGGACAGCTCAGCGAGAAGGTGCGTCGCAATCCATATTCGGTTATTCTCTTTGATGAGATTGAAAAAGCGCATCCGGATGTATTTAACATTCTGCTGCAGATCCTCGATGACGGGCACATTACAGACGCACAGGGACGGAAGGTGGATTTCAAGAACACGATTCTGATTATGACCTCCAATGCGGGCGCTGAAAATATTATTTCCCCGAAGCGGCTTGGATTCTCGTCGGAGAGCGGTGAGAAAGCGGATTATGCGTTTATGAAAGAGCGCGTGATGGAGGAAGTGCGCCGGATGTTTAAGCCGGAGTTTTTAAACCGAATCGATGAGATTTTAGTATTCCATCCTCTGACGAAGGAGAATATCAAGACGATCGCGGGCATTCTTCTGCGCGGCATCAAGAAAAGGACGGAGGACCAGCTTGGAATGACGCTCACGATCACAGATGATGCGATCGATTTCCTGGCAGACAAGGGATATGATTCCAAATATGGTGCAAGACCGTTGCGCCGGACGATCCAGACGCAGATCGAGGATCAGCTTTCTGAGAAGATCCTGGAAGGCACGATCCGGAAAAAAACAGAGGTTCGGATTGAAAAAGATGGCGATCAGCTGAAATTTGAGACGGTCTAAAGGGCTGGAAGCGAAAAGACTGGTAAACCCGGTCGAAGTGTGTTAAAATGATACTACTGAGTAACTGTGTAAGTGCGGAGCAGTTGCGATATTGATTAAAAGGATACTAGGAGGATAAAGCATTATGCCAGTAGTTAGCGAGTTAATCCGCATCGAGGATGACGGAACCATCAGTTTTGGCAATTATATGTTAGCAGCAAAGTCCAAGCTGCAGGATTTTGAATTTCAGGGCGATCTTTATAAGGTAAAAACATTCGGCGAGATTACCAAGCTGGAGCGCAACGGAATGTTCGTATATGAGTCGGTACCGGGCACGGCAGTCAATCATTTCCAGGCGGGAGATACTTCCGTACAGTTTTCGGTTGAGGGCGAGAAGGATGCTCAGATTACCATTCAGCTAGAGGATGAGCGTGAGTATGAGGTATATGTAGACGGCGTATCGGTTGGTGGCATGAAGACCAACGTCAGCGGCAAACTGGTACTGAGCGTGGAGCTGAACCCGGGCAAGGCAACCGCAATCCGGATTGAAGCCAGATAAGGAAAAGAAAAACAAAACGTTACGTACAAGTTACAATGCGTGAGATGAAAGCTGCTGCATGGCAGGAATGGC
>NZ_FR895085.1:10582-12182 GCF_000434655.1 Clostridium sp. CAG:43
AATGGCGGGCGTGTGCGCCGGAAGCCGGTTTCCGCCATGCAGCAGCTTTTTGTGTAATAAGAAATATGAGAAGAAGTGTTTGGAAAGGAATCAGCATGGCAAAGGCAAAATCAACGGGATTTTTCTGCAGGGAATGCGGTTATGAATCTTCCAAATGGATGGGGCAGTGCCCGGCGTGCAAGGCGTGGAATACGATGGTGGAAGCTCCGTCCGCACCGGCATCATCCGGTACGGCAGCAGGGCGGTATGCGGCAGCGGCTTCGCTGACGGCGGTACCGGGGAAACGGGTTGGCGCGCAGGCAAAGCCGGTCAGCTTAGATGAAATTGAGCTTTCCGATACGGATCGGACGAGAACCGGATTTGCAGAACTTGACCGGGTGCTTGGAAGCGGCGTGGTGCGTGGCTCCCTGGTGCTGGTCGGCGGAGATCCGGGAATCGGAAAATCAACCCTGCTTCTGCAGGTCTGCCGGAACCTGGCAGGACAGGAACAAAAGGTTTTATATGTCTCCGGCGAGGAGTCATTAAAACAGATCAAACTGCGGGCAAGCCGGATCGGGACGGTGCGCGGACCACTTTCGTTCTTGAGTGAGACGAACCTGGATACGATCGCGGAGGTGATCCGGGAGGTACGCCCGGATGTGGTCGTGATCGACTCGATCCAGACCATGTTTATCGAGGCGGCAGGTTCTGCACCGGGCAGTGTCAGCCAGGTAAGAGAGTGCACCGGCGTCCTGATGCAGCTCGCAAAAGGACTGGGCGTGACAGTCTTTATCGTCGGTCATGTGACGAAAGAGGGCGTTGTGGCGGGACCGCGTATGCTGGAACATATGGTCGATACAGTGCTATATTTTGAGGGCGATCGCCATGCGTCCTACCGGATTCTGCGGGGAGTGAAGAACCGTTTCGGTTCGACCAATGAGATCGGCGTGTTCGAGATGCGGGAGGAAGGACTGGCGGAGGTGCCGAATCCATCCGAATTTATGCTGGAAGGGCGCCCGGCGGAGGCATCCGGTGCGGTGACTGCCTGCTCGATGGAGGGAACCCGCCCGATTCTTCTGGAAGTGCAGGCGCTGGTGTCAAAGACGAATTTCGGACTGCCGCGGCGGACGGCAGCGGGCGTCGATTACAACCGTGTGAACCTGCTCATGGCAGTGTTGGAAAAACGATGCCGTTATGCCCTGTCCGGGTACGATGCGTATGTCAACATTGCAGGCGGCATGAAGATGAACGAGCCGGCGCTTGACCTTGCGATCGTGATGGCGCTGATTTCCAGCTATAAAGACCGTCCGCTGGATGAGAAAACGATCGTATTTGGCGAGGTCGGACTCTCCGGAGAGGTGCGCGCCGTCTCGATGGCAGAGCAGAGAGTCCATGAGGCAGTCAAGATGGGATTTACAAGATGCATTCTTCCGATGGTCAATGTCAGTAAATTGAAACCAAGGTCGGATATCCGGCTGGAAGGGGTGGCAAATGTGCGGGAGGCGATTGGGCTGCTGTAGGTTGCTTGGATTTTGGGAAAATTTAAGAAAAATAATGTTAGCGTAATTATTCTGAGGTCAGAAATGGTTCCTGACGCATCCGATTGGGAGTGCCTGAGAAG
>NZ_FR895086.1:0-2204 GCF_000434655.1 Clostridium sp. CAG:43
CAATTCCTGCCAAAAACATTTTGGCAGGGATTGCTGAAGCACTTTTAATTCTTTATGAAAGAAAAAATATATTATTACTCCGATTACTAACAGTATATTTAAAATAATATAACATTTCTTTTCTGTTTTGCTACCGATATATTCCATTGTTAAGTTTAAAGTGCAGATAAACCTGCCATCAGGCTTGCTCCCATTGCCACAACTATAACCGCCGGAACTAAAGAAATAATCGAAGTAACAAGACCCGCAATCGCCATACCTCTTCCAGCATTATGTGCGTGTAACGATACGCCACCTAAAATGACTCCAATTAATGCCAAAACAAACGGTACATACGGTATACAGCAGGATAAAACCAATGAAAGAATACCACATACCATAGACGCAACTGCCATTCCAGAACCGCCCTGCGGCTGATTATATGGCATATCCTGTACATTATATACCTGTTCTTCCTGCTTAGGTGGTTGTACTATAGGCTCACTTTTTTTTATTTTTTGTCCACATTGGGAGCAAAAAACAGCATCGGACGGATTCTCTGTCCCACAATTTGTACACTTCATCTTTTATCTCCTCTTTTTCTTTACATTTATACAAAACCTATTAGGTGCTATATTCATTTCTATTCTCTGGCTGCTCCACAGTTCGTACAGAACTGACACTTCTCCGACATTTCAGATCCGCAATTTGTACAAAACCATACCTGTTCCGAAGGATTATCCTGCTTTGGTGTAACTTCTGATTTCTCAACAAACTCCGCTTCTGCCACTACAAGTTTTACCGCTCCTAAATTCAAACGATCACCTGCTTTAACTGCCATTGGAGACGTAATCACATTGCCATTTAATATTGTATGGTTATGAGAACCCAGATCTTCTACATACCATCCATCTTCATGGCAGCTAAATTGACAATGCATTCTGGATACCGATTTTTCATTTTCAATCACCATACAGCACTGTTCTGCACTTCTTCCCAAAATCCCCGAATCTGTACTTTCACAAACATATAAATTGGTTGGTTTTTCCAAATCCTGTAAAACAATTCTTCCCTCTATTTTCTTTTCTTCTGGCTTTTTGAGAACCGGTGGAGTCCATACTGGTTCTGCTTTCGGCTCTGGCTGTGTCTTTAATAAGCTGCCACAATAAATACAAAATTTAGAACCATCCATCACTTTTTTTCCACATTTTGTACAAAACATCCCACACACTCCTTTTCTATACAGCAGCAGTTTAAAATTTCAAAAAATTTTAAACTACTGCTATTGCAAGTACAAAAATTACCAATCGTATTCTTCCGATGTTTCTTCTTCATCCGGTCTATATGTACCACTCTCAACTTTAAGAATAAAATTACTGATGTCGCCTTCATCTACATACAGTTCAGCAAGTCTTTTTCTCGCTCTTGCTTCCCACTTCTGCTTTTTATCCGGTAATTTTTTATAAGACACTCCAGCCGTTGCTTCTTTGTATTGCTCAGCCAATTCTTCTTTTTTATCTTTAATAATATCAACATTGTCCTCCTGGACAATCGATCTCTGATCCCAAAGTGCTGAACCAGCTAGTAACGGAAGCCACTGTTCTCCTCCACCCTTGCTGTTAATAATATTTTCCTCATTGCGGTACCACTCTTTTCCCGAATCATCATAACGAATGGTAATGCTTCCATTCGTCTGCTGGGTATTTCGTCTTAATGAGCCATCCGGTTCTGCATAATATGTATATCCTCCATATTCAATGGATCCGGTTTTCATTGCACCACTATCGTTCATAATGTATTTCTTTCCATCAACCGTAATAGCCCCGGTTAACATCCTGCCCTGCTTGGATGGATCCATATAATACCATACGCCATTTACCTGCTGCCATCCAGTTAACTGAGCACCATTTTCGGCAAATAAGAACCAGTTTCCATTTCTCTGTTGAAGCCATCCCTGAGCCATATTTCCGCTTTCATCAAATCCATACACTACGCCATCCAGCGTAATAATCTGATCACGGGCGTATTCTCCGCTGTCATACCGATACTTATATCCGGTTCCATTTGCCTCCCATCCAGCAAAAGCAGGAACTACCGTCATTAATGAGATAATTGCTGCCGATAAACCTAATACACTCATTTTCTTTTTCATAACCATTACCTCCTGTTTTTAATTTTACTCCAGACGCTCAAATGCCGGATCCAGAGCTGGCTGCGCTGACTGT
>NZ_FR895086.1:2290-2499 GCF_000434655.1 Clostridium sp. CAG:43
GGTTGTGCTGACTGTGCCGGTGCTGCCGGTTGCGCCGACTGTGCCGGTTGTGCTGGTTGCTGCGTCTGTGTATTTGACTTTTTCTGTGTCGGTTGGTTGACTGGTTTTTGTTCCCTCACTGGTTCCGCTCCCATACTGACTGTTAAAACAATCCGGGCTCCTTCCTCCAGTTCTTGTCCTGGTTCTACGCTTTGTGAAACAACCAGATT
>NZ_FR895086.1:2529-9018 GCF_000434655.1 Clostridium sp. CAG:43
TGGTCGTCCGACGTATAAATCAGTTCATGTTCAACAACAAATCCCAGTTCCTCTAAGTTTCTAACCGCCTCTTCCTCACTCTGGTTCACAACGTTAACCATTTTTTCTCGATGCGGGCCACGGCTTACAACTACTTTTATCACATTTCCCGTCTCACCTTTTTCTCCTGATGAAGGTGATTGCGAAATAATTGCTCCCTGGGGTACATCTGCGCTATACTCCAAGCCGGTTTTCTCAATAAAATAACCGCTTTGCTGAAGTTTTTCCCTTGCTGAATCCATATCCAAATTTACAATTTCAGGTACGGCACTTTCCTTTTTTTCTAATTCAGGAGTTTTCTTCAGTACATATACAGTTACCTCGTCTTCATATGCAATTTCAGTTCCCGGTGCCGGATCAATACGTGTAATCAATCCCTTTTCTCCCCAGCTTCCAGATGAATCTTCCTGGACTTTTACAGAAACAATTCCATCTGCTGATAGAATTTCGCCGCCTTTTTCTTCTGACATCCATACAATATCTGGAATCACTGTTTTTCCATTACCTGTACTTAAAATCACATTGATCTTAGATCCTATCTCTACCTCATCGCCTGGTTGAATTGCATTTCCTTTCTCGTCCTGCTGTCCTAAAACATAGCCTTTCATAATGGTATCTGATGCCTGTGTTCCTGCCAGTCCATATTCCAATCCTAACTCTTCCAAACGCTTTTTAGCCGCGCTCTGAGACATATTAACAAGGCTTGGCATCCATACCATTCCCTCATTCTTCTGAAAACTTGGAAGTTTCGGCATAGATGGCGTGATAACACCTGTTGCCAGCAACAATGACAACAATATAATCACACCTGCTCCTGCCCCGCATAGAATTTTCAATCCCCGCGGCCATTTACCAATATCTTCTTTCTCTTTTGTTGCCTTTGTTCTTACTGTACTCTGCGATGTCAAAGCCTGTTCAAATTCTGCAGCTGACTGTGTCCTGTCTTCGATACGGACCTGCAATGCATTCATCAGCGCATTTTCTATATATACCGGGATTTTCACCCCAAGCTTTGACGGTTCCTTTAATGTATCTTTTGCCCGACGTTCTGGAGATTCAGGAGGGCGAACTCCTGTAATCATTTTATAAAACGTCGCTGCCAATGAATATACATCCGTCCACGGTCCCTGATTTCCACCACTTTGATACTGCTCAACCGGTGCATACCCCAATTTTAAAATGACCGTTAATGATTTACTATGGGTTGTTGTCACCTGTCTCGCAGCGCCAAAATCCAAAAGTTTTACTTCTCCTGATTTAAGAAGATAAATATTATCTGGTGATATATCTCTATGGATAATTCCCTTTTCATGGACTTCTTTTAACGCTGCTGTTACCGAAAGAATAATAGGAAGAGCTTCCTCCACTGGCATTTTTTTCTCACGTTTCAGCCTTTCCTTCAGTGTCTCTCCTTCCAATAATTCCATGACAATATAAGCTGTACTGTTTACTTCAAAGAAATCATATATCTGCGTAATTCCCGGTGCCTGCCTAAATTCAGCCAGATTCTTCGCCTCGTCTAGCGACTTCTTCATCCCCGCTAAAAACTGTTCTTTCTTTTCTCCCGAAAACACATGCACCTCTGTTTGATGAGGCATCCGTGTTGCAAACTCCGATGGAAAATATTCTTTAATTGCTACTCGATGTAAAAGTTTGGTGTCAAATCCTATGTACGTAATACCAAATCCACCAAACCCCAACACCCGGCCAATAATGTAACGGTTATGCAGCATCGTTCCCGGTGAAATGTGGTATGCCTCTTTTGCTTCTGAACTTTGTCGATATCCACAGTATGGGCATATATCATAATCACCTTCATACTCCCGCATACATCCCAAACATAGTGTTTTCATGTCTTATCCCCCGGATACCCTTATTTCCATACAAAATCTTCATCACAAAGCGGTATATACATAAATATATTCTCACCCATCTGAATCCGATCCCTGGAATGTAATCTCTTGGCTTCTAAGAGAACATCTTCATTTACATAGACCAGTTCTCTTGCATTTCCAATCTCTGCCATAAAACATCTATTTTCAGCGTCATAAGAAAGAAGCAATTGAGAATCGTTTGAAGACTCATCCTCTTTCAAATATATGTCCATGCTGCCCGAAGCACCTATCACATATTTTTTCATCTCCAGTTCAAATATTCTACCATAATATTTTCCCTTTATGCCTACCAGCCATGCCGCTGTTTTCTTTTTTTCTTCCGTTCGCTTCACAGTCACAGAAACAGCCTTTTTATTTTCCTTCGCTGCCCCCTCTGCTTTATTACACCTAGGGCACTCACTGTAGACACTTGCATCATAATAATGTCCGTTCGCACATCTCTTTAAATTCATACGTTCCTCCCTATTTTATCTCCATTGTCGCTGCTCCATTTAACAAATTAGCAAAACTTCTCAGATTATTTGGGACCTGCTGCTCCCACAAAATACGGTATAAAACTTCAAACCACTCGGATGGACACCTGGCTTCCAGTATGTCTATTTTCTCCTGTTCTTCCCCATTTTTCCATTTATCCAATCCTATCAGGCAACATACCGCAAGGGAGGATAATGCCTTCACATCCTCCTTCGCACTTCCTCCTTTAAATCCCATAAGTGCCAGCTTTCCATATAAAGTTAAATAACAGCACTCCGGCATTATCTGCCCATGAAAAACACCTATCTCATGTGCATTATACAGCGCATAGACCATTTTCTCTACCATTTTTTCTACTTTTTTAAAGGGAAGGGAGTCTATCTCTTCCAATACATTGAAAAGAGTTCTATCTCCTGGATATTCCAGAATCTGAAACACACCCTCATCTTCCTCAAAAGCAGACAAAACCTTTAAGATCTCTGTCACTTCATCCAGACGGATTGAATTTTCCCAATTTTTTAAAAGCAATGCCTTTTCCGTCTTATTTATATAATCGTCGCTTTTCCGAACAAATACTTTTCGCTCAAACAACGTATCCCACCCCAGAAAAAGCTTTTCCCTAGGATTCTGGCTCCTCTCTGTTCCTAACAGATAGCGTCCATGAAGCATATTCTTTCGCATATCCTGCTCACATCCAAGATTCTGTGAACCACAAACCGGGCATACGTTATCATCATCCATGCAATTTTCCATACAATTCAGGCATCTTTTCACTTTTTTTCCTCCCACCGCTATAATTGTATGTGTCATTTTGTTATTTCTGCTTTAAAATTCTTTCCCGCTTTTCTATATTCCGTCATCCATTCACTATCCGCATATGTACCTGCACTTAATGTATCATCGATTTTCTCCAAATCACCTTGATAAACATCTAAAAACACTGTGCCAATTTTATGGCTTAACGGAACCCCTTCTCCACCCTGCACAGTCAAAATACTCTGTGCGCGATCGCTCAGCATATAATAAATCATCCATTCAGCTGCTTTCTTTTGTTCCTTACTAGATGAAGCATTTACACTCCACCAATGATCGGGCCATAAAACAGAATTTTCCAAAACCGTAACTTCAAAACGTCCCGGAATTTGTTTGGATATAAACTGATAATCTCTGGTATCCGAATCATATTCAGCGATGGTACCTTCCAAAAATGCATTCAATGCATCCTGGGCGTTCAGCTCTTGCTGATCTCCCTTTGCAGCAGATTCATTGTCTTTCTGCTTCAGATTCTCGTATATAAAGCTATCTTCCGGTCTCACTGCATAGGTATCAGCCGCCTCCAGATCCGAACGCTTATAAACAACTGCCGCCTGCAGGCAGAGAGGCATTTGTTTTTTCTCTGGAAACAACTGTTCATATCCAAATAGCATATAATAATTCAATGGATTTTCAATCATTTGATACATCGTATCCAACGGCTCTAATTCATCGAAATACGCCTCATCCAGCAATGTGCTATCAAACACTTCCGGAAGTTCTCCATCTTTTGCTGCTTGATTTAACACATCTTCATACTCTGATTCTGGATATACCCGGACATCCAGCTCTACCTGCGGATACTGTTCCTTAAAATCTGCCAGCATAGCATCAAATCGTTCTTTAACCGTTTCTTCTGTATCATCCTCATCTGCGCTCAGCCAAACTTCCAACTCCGCTTTCTGAAGCGTTGTCTTCACTTGTTCTTTATGATACATCTGCCAGCATACACCTGCCCCAGCTGCAAAAATAACTGTAATTACTCCAGCTTGTGCAAATCGATAAAGTCTCCTTCTCTTTATCTCTTCTTCCACATCCCGGACGGCATTCATACTCTGTAGAGCTTTCTGAAAATCAGCCGCATTTTTAAATCGCAGTTCCGGTTTTAGCGCCATCGCACGCATAATAGCATTACTGATTGATTTAGGAATCGTATTATTCAATTTCATCGGCGGCACAAGTTTATCCTTGTGCTGACGATCTGTGGATTCTTCCGGCTTAATGCCAGTCAATGCAAAATACATTGTTGCACCAACTGCATAAATATCCGTCTGTGCTCCCTGCTTGCTTTTTGTCCGATACTGTTCTGGCGGCGCATAATGTGGCGTCAGAACGGTAGACATATCCGTCTGCTCAAATCTAGCGGCACCAAAATCAAATAGTTTGACTACGCCGCTTCTGCATATAAAAATATTGTTAGGATTTATATCCCGATGAATGATTTTCGCCTTGTGAACTTCCTTCAATGCATCCAAGACAGCTAGCGATACTGCTGTCGCAAGCTCCAAACTGACCTTTCCGCCTTGTTCTCTGATATATTCCTTGTAGGTAACGCCATCCATATATTCCATAACCATATATACCGTGTCGTTTTCCTCAAAAAAATCATACACATCTACAATGTTTGGATGTTCATTGAACTTTGCCATCTTTCTGGCTTCTCCGAGAAAACGTTTTTTTCCCTTTTCAAATTCAGCCTCATTTTTAGGTGAATATGCCCGAACCTCGTTGGTTTCTGGAATACGCGTTGCTATACTGCTGGGGAAAAACTCCTTAATCGCCACCATTTTTCCAAACGTCTGATCCCAAGCTTTATATACGATACCGAAACCTCCGGCATTGATCGGGACCCCTATCATATAACGTCTTTCACTCAGCAAAGTTCCTACATCTAAATAATATAGATCTTTCTGCTTCTGTTCCAATTGATAACCGCAATGTGGGCAATATACCGTACCATCTTCTATTTCCTGCATACAGTTATAACAACGAGCCATTTTCTTCCCCTCTTATTCCTTTTTCTTGTACTGAATTAAAATCGCAGTTGTATTGTCCTGTTTTTTAATTGCCTGCTCCAAAGCCATCCGTATCAGCCGTCTTGATGATACCGTCATATCCACTGCATTGTCACACATCATTGCCTCTATCTGCTCAAAACTAAGGCTCTTATACAGACCATCACTGCATATCAAAATTTGATCGGATTCCTGCAATAATTCTTTTTCGTCGCTTCTTCCAATCCGCTTCAAGCCATTCATCCCTATATAACTGGTCAATGCTTCTGCCTTGGAACCATGTACTTCTCTTTGATAAAATTCTTCTGTTATCTTTCCATGATAGCGATCTTCATTTAACTGTTCTTTATAATTATGATCCACACTTATCTGATGAAGCCGTCCATTACGTAGCAAATAAATCCGGCTGTCCCCCACAGAAAGCCATTCAAAGCAGCCTTTTTTCACAACTACAGCCGCCATCGTTGTACCTGCTCTTAAATAATCTCCCTTCTCATTTTTGAGCTTTGCAACTTTTTCGTCTGCCGTCAATGCTTCCTCTTGAAGAAAATCGCCATCTACTTCGGTTTCCTGCCGGCGATAAGCTTCCGTAAGCGAAGATACTGCTGCCTGACTTGCGCGCTCGCCGCCATTCAGTCCTCCCATTCCATCACAGACTACTGCTAATAACTCATCTTTTTTTTCCATAATCGCAGCAAAATCCTGCTGAGAATTTCGATTTCCCCAGATACTATAGACTCCTATTTCCAGTTCCAAATCTGTTTTTTCATTCGTTTTCCAGAATATAATATTATCACTGTGCATCTGCTTTCCAGACTCTTCCTTCCCTGCAAAAAGCTACAAATTCAAATTTTTCCTGTAAAAACTCTATTTCATCACCTGAATGAAGTTCCATAGACGATTGGATTTGTGTCCCGTTAAGCTGAATTTCATCCTGCTGCGGCAGAACAAAAAATTGATTTTTGCGATTATCATAGACAATCAATACCACTGCCCTATCAGCCGCTGCAGCTACACCCTTAACTTCAATTTTTCCATTCGAAGCAATAACCATACGGTTAAATCCCTGTACAATCCTATAATCCATGCCCTTAGCAGAACCTTCGATTCCAACCAGCCATCCAGCTACATAATCCCGTACTTCCAATTCCGAATCTGTTTTATATTCTTCTACTTTCTGTGGATTTTCTGGCTCTTCCGGCTCGCGGTACGAAATCGTCACATCATCATCTTCCGTATCCTCCGGTTCTTCT
>NZ_FR895087.1:0-1363 GCF_000434655.1 Clostridium sp. CAG:43
GCTGTCGATGCCCTGGCGCAAAAAATACAATGCCATCGCCCGGTACATCGCCCCTGTATCAACATAAATATATCCATAATCTTCCGCCAGCTTCTTTGCCACTGTGCTCTTTCCAGCCCCGGCTGGTCCATCAATCGCTATATTAATCGGCATTTCGTTTCCCCTTTTTCATATCGTTATAATTCATGATTTTCCGCTGCGCTCCGTCCCGCCAGCATGCCGGTCGACCACGCAATTTGTAAGTTGTAGCCGCCGGTGACTGCATCGAGATCCAGCACTTCCCCTGCAAAATAAAGCCCTGGAAGCTTCTTCGACTCCATCGTGGATGGATTCACTTCTTTTACCGTCACACCGCCCTGGGTAATGATCGCCTCATTGAAACCTCGCAGCCCGGTCAGCGTCAGGGTAAAATGCTTTGTCACCTCCGCCAGCCGTCTCCGCTCTTCCTTCGTCACGGCGTTGACCTGCTTGTCCGGCTCAATGCCGCTGCGGCGAATTATGACTGGTATCAGTTTTGATGGGTACAGATGGTTCAGCGCATTTTTAAACTGTTTATTCTTCTCCGCCTCAAAATCGCGCAGAATCCGCGCATCGAGCTGTTCCATGGAAAGCGCCGGTTTCAGATCGATCATCAGAGTCAGCGGACCCTTTTTCAGTTTTTTCGCCGCATAACTGCTGGCACTCAAGAGTACCGGACCCGAAACGCCGTAATGGGTAAACAGCATCTCACCAAATTCACGGTAAACTTCTTTCTTTCCATTTAAAACAGCAGCTTCCACGTTCCGCAGGGAGAGTCCCTGCAGCTCCTTCACATCTTCCTTCGTCTCAAACGGAACAAGCGCCGGCGAAAGTTCCGTCACCTTGTGCCCTGCTGCCTCCGCAAACCGGTAACCATCGCCGGTTGAGCCGGTCGTCGGGTAGGACAAACCGCCCGTCGCCACGATCACTGCATCCGCAGCTATGTAGGAGTCCTTTTTCCCACGCTCGTTACCGCCCTGCGCCAGAATCACACCTTTTAATACACCATCCTCCAGCCACAGTTCCCGAACTCCCTGATTCAATTCTACTTTCACGCGCAGTTCCCGCAGCCGTCTTGCAAACGCCGATGTCACATCCGATGCCCGATCAGACACCGGAAAGACACGGTTGCCGCGCTCCACCTTAACATGACAGCCGTTCGCCTCCAGAAAATCCTTCATATCCTGGTTACTAAAACCGTAAAATGCACTGTATAAAAAGCGGCTGTTTGTCACAACACTGTCAAACAGACCTTCCATATCACAGTCATTCGTCACATTGCAGCGCCCTTTTCCCGTGATATAGATCTTTTTTCCCAGTTTCTCATTCTTTTCATAGATCGTTG
>NZ_FR895087.1:1433-1675 GCF_000434655.1 Clostridium sp. CAG:43
TGCCCCGCCGCCGATCACAATTATTTTTTTCATATTGCTATCCTTTTCGTTTTTATTTCGCCTGGTGCTATCAATCCTGTACCAGGTGGATCGCAAATCCGCCGACTTCTTCTTTAAAATAGGCGAAAATACAGCGCCCCTGCTCATCAAAGCGCTTCGTCTCTTCCCGAAGCGTCATACCGCGGTTCACAAAGTATCGGATCGCCGCCTCGCAATCATTTACGCCAAAGCCAATATGGCCG
>NZ_FR895087.1:1714-2110 GCF_000434655.1 Clostridium sp. CAG:43
CCACCTTCATATTTTCCGTCAGGTCACCGCTGAACACCGCTTTCTCCGTCTCGCGCGGCATCAGCCCCATCAGGCGCGCCAGTGTCTCAGCAACCTCCCAGGCCTCGTCTTCCGATTTTGTATTGATTCCCACGTGTTTTACGTGCATATGAAATAGTTCCATCGGGGTTGGATCCCCCGCATGCTCTGCCATAAATGCTAGTGTGCGCTCTTTTGCTGTCTGCTCCATTTTGCCCGCTTCCTTTCTATCGCTACATTTAACGCAAAGTTTACACAAATGTTTGTATTTTTCAAAATTGCCGTCTTTTTCTTTAAATATTGATTTTACTGTATCTTACAAAGAATTGCAACCGCGCTTCTTCATATTTCCACACATGATTACCAAATCGGCCGTCC
>NZ_FR895087.1:2151-2467 GCF_000434655.1 Clostridium sp. CAG:43
ACTTACGCAGCTTTTTTACCTCACGGATCTTCTCCTCCATCGCCTCCACAACCGTTTCCAGCACCTTGACGCGCGCGAAATATTTGGAATTTCCTTCTATGATCGTCCACGGGGCATAGGTAGTAGAGGTCCGCACCAGCATCTCATTGACTGCCTGCTCATATGCGTCCCATTTTTCACGGTTGCGCCAGTCTTCGTCCGTGATTTTCCACTGTTTTGCCGGAGCCTCCATGCGCTCCTTAAAGCGGCGTTCCTGCTCATCTTTATCAATATGAATCCAGAATTTCACGATCACCGCGCCAAAATTCGCCATGTG
>NZ_FR895088.1:0-126 GCF_000434655.1 Clostridium sp. CAG:43
TTTCGCATATGACGGAACTCTGCCATATCAATATCAAGTGTAGGCTTGGGTGGCATATCCTTTTCCCGAATAAGGTTTTGCAGAAAATCTTTTGCCTTTGCCACAATCCCACGGAACAGATTAGGA
>NZ_FR895088.1:191-972 GCF_000434655.1 Clostridium sp. CAG:43
GTATCTCGGTCTGCTTGACTTCTAAAATCTTTGCTTCGGAAATACCCGATAACAACGCCATATCCGCTGTCCTGTTCCATTCCTGCCTTGCGGTATTGTCCGCTTCAATCTCGGCGGCTTTGGGATTGTTCTTGCCGATTTTCTTGGTGGGAAGATAAACGCTGTTCTTATCAAATACCTTTAACTGCTGTTCGGGATCGGAGATATGCCGATTGATAAGGTCGGTGTAAATCTCTTTTATCTCCCGAAGAAAAGGCTCGCTTTTGAATTTATCATCTTTCACGGTAAAGAGGTGGCTTTCGTAAACCTCGCCCTTTTTAATGACGGTACAGCCTTTGCGTATCTGCCCGTCCTCCCCTGTGATTTCTTTCTTGGTGCGTACCCTTTTGCCCGTTTCATCATAGAACACGCTGCGTGTGGCTCTCTTGATGTCAGGCTCAGGAAGCAGTTTTCTTTCGCTGAAGATAAGATGGATATGATAATTGGTTTTGCGTTTGTTGTGGTGGAGGGCTGACACGCACTCCACACCATATCTCTTGCGGAACTCCTCCGTAAAATCTTCAAGGACTTCCTGCGGCTCGTATCTTGTATAAACTTCGGGCAGGGCGATAATCAATTCCCTTGCTTCGATACATTTGCCCTCTGTGCCGCTCCGCTTAAACTCCTGCTGGCTTTCCCTTGCAAGGTTACTCCAAAATTCATTGTCGGCGGTGCGGTAGGTGGCATAAAGGTTTTCCTGCTTTGCGTGGCTTGTGATATAGGATATTCTTCCCTTGACATT
>NZ_FR895089.1:0-13893 GCF_000434655.1 Clostridium sp. CAG:43
AAAATGAACTTAAAAGAATGGAAGAAACAACAATGGATGTAATTGGAAAATTTGGAAATAGGGTGAGCAGCCAGGCGCTTAAGGATCCGGAAAAAGCGCGTCGGCTGCTTCTTGCGGGATACCGCCTGCAGGAAAAGAAGCTTCAGTTTTTGCCGGATCGGGGGCTGCCGTCGTCGGGACAGTATGTGGCGCGGGTGGTTATGAAAAATATCATTCAGTCGCTGTCGGAACCGGAGAATGCGGCGATGGTCAGCATATTTGTGCCGGGAGAGCTGGTGATGGCGGCAGGGCTGACGCCGTACTCAGTGGAGGCGATGTCCTGTTTTATGGCGGGAACGAAGTGTGAGCAGACGTTTCTTCGGAAAACGGAGGAAGAAGGATTTCCGGAGACGATGTGTTCGTACCACAGAGTGTTTCTGGGGGCGGCGCTGACGGGGATTCTGCCAAAACCGAACTGCATGATTTATACGAACCTTGCGTGTGATGGAAATATGATGACGTTTCCGTATTTAAAGGATAAATTTGAATGTCCGGGCTTTTATATTGATGTTCCGTATGAGAAAAACCGGGAATCGGTTCTGTATGTGGCGGATCAGCTGCGGAAATTGAAACGGTTTCTGGAGGAGACGACGGACAGACGGATTTCGGAGGAAACAGTGCGGAGTGCGGTAGATAACAGCCGGAAAGCGGCAGCGAATTATAAAAAACAGCTTGCCCTGCGGTGTGCGCATGACCCGGTGACCTCTCTGACGAATGAATTGTATGCGCTTTTTATGTGCCATCTGATGGCTGGCTCAGAGACGGCGGTTACCTATACGGAAAAACTTCTGCGCGATGTGCGGATGTCACCGAGGGGAGATGGTCTTTCGGTAATCTGGATGCACATCATGCCATTTTTACAGGAGCCGGTTAAGGATATTTTTAATTATAGTAAGAAAATGCACATCCGCGCTTGTGATTTTATCGCAGATGGTTTTCAGGAGATGCATGCGGAAGACCCGTATGAGGCGATGGCAGAGAAAATGGTCTACTGCATTTACAATGGCAGTGTGAAACAGAGAATTGAGGAAGCGGAACGGCTTGCCAGAATCACGGAAGCGGATGGTGCTGTTTTATTTGCCCACTGGGGCTGTAAGGGAACGATCGGTGCATCCAGCCTGATTAAGCAGTCCTTAGAAAAGACAGGACTTCCGACGATGATTCTCGACGGTGACGGCTGCAACCCTGCCAATACCAGCGACGGTCAGGTATCGACGCGGCTTCAGGCGTTTGTGGAAATGCTGGAAAAGGGCAAGGAGGAGAAACACGCATGATTTATTACGTCTGTAAGTATACCCCGATCGAGCTGTTCCGGGGGTTTGGAGAAGAATGTTCTGTTTTGGAGGAAATGCCGGAAAATTTCGAACAGTCGGATCAAATTGCACATGCAAATCTGTGCGGCTTTGGAAAATCGGTCATTCAGGCAGTGCTGGAAGGAAAGGTTGAACAGCTGGTGCTGGTAAACTGCTGCGATTCGATGCGGCGCGTTTACGATATCGTGGAGAGCACGGGAAAATGTAAGTTTTTATATATGCTGGATCTGCCGCATGATGATAATGAATGTGAAAAAGTGAAATTTGCGGGCACGATCCGGAGGCTTAAAAAGGCATATGAGGCATATTCCGGGAAAGTGTTTGATAAACGCGCTTTTATCAAGTCCTTTATTACGCCGGAAATGAACACGGAGCCGTACATTGGTGTGTTGGGCGTGCGGGTCAGCGGCATTCTGGAGGATATGATCCGGGACAATATCCAGATGGATGTGGAAAATCTGACCTGTACGGGTGGTCGGAAACTGTCGGTCGTACAGGATGAAATGTGGAATATGGAGGAAGAGGAGCTGTTTCTTTCTTACGCGGACGTCCTGCTGGGACAGATGCCGTGTTTCCGCATGAACCGTTCGATCCGCAGAAACCGTCTGTATCTGGATCCGAATTTAAAGGGAATTATTTATCACACGATCAAGTTCTGTGATTATTATGGATTTGAGTATGCGAGTATCAAGCGGGATATCAAGGTTCCTCTCCTTAAGATTGAGACTGATTTTACGAGCCAGAGCGCGGGGCAGCTTTTGACGCGCATTCAGGCATTTGAGGAGACGATCGAGGGATCAGAGGATATGGATCCGGGAAAAGGTATCAGTGAGGAGGCAAGAAAGAAGATGGAGTCGGGCATTTTTTATGTAGCGGGAATCGACAGCGGTTCGACAAGTACGGATGTGGTCATACTGGATCAGGATGGAAAAATTAAATCGACGATGATTATTCCGACCGGCGGCGGTGCGATGATGAGCGCCGAGAAGAGTCTGGATCTGGCGATTGAGAAAGCGGGAATTAAGAAAGAGGAGATCGTGCGGATCGATACGACCGGATATGGACGATCCTACATTGACAGTGGGGATGACAGCATCACGGAGATTACCTGCCATGCCAAGGGCGCAAATTATCTGAATCCGAATATCCGCACTATCATCGATATTGGCGGGCAGGATATCAAGGCGATCAGCATCGACGGGCAGGGAGCCGTGAAAAATTTCCTGATGAATGACAAATGTGCCGCCGGAACGGGACGTTTTCTGGAAATGATGGCGAAAACGCTGGGACTTTCCCTGGAGGAAATGAGTGTGAAAGGGCTGGAATGGAAGCATAATATCGTGATTTCCAGCATGTGTACGGTGTTTGCAGAGTCGGAGGTCGTGTCGCTGGTGGCACAGAATAAGGATGTGGCAGATATTATCCACGGTTTAAATGTGTCAGTTGCCTCAAAAGTCGGCGCGTTGGCAGCCCGCCTTGGAAAGGATCATCCAGGCGAATATATGATGACCGGCGGTGTAGCGAAGAACCAGGGTATCATCCAGGCATTGGAAGAGAAGCTTGGTGCTAAACTTTATATCTGTGATGAGGCGCAGCTCTGCGGTGCGCTGGGAGCGGCGCTATTTGCTTATGAGAAATGTAAAGGCAGTGCGGAGGAAACGCGATGAAGCGGCAGGGTTAAAACACTTGTATCGATATTTTCGTCAGATATTCACTGGGAGAGGCTGTGGCCAATTCGTCGATCACAGCCTCTTTATAAGAGTATTTGCCGGTTTTAAACTTGTGTTCATCGGTCCAATCAAAGAGTTTTTCGTAGGTGGCTTTCGAGTCATAGTAATTTCCCATTAAGTAAGCAACTGCATAGGTTCCGGCCGTTTTTAAGTGATAGGGGGAATTTTTTGGTTTTGTTATAACTTTTGTGAAAAAATAAGCATAGGTATCCAGATGATTTTTTCGTAAATCTGCCACATCAAGCATGGCACCATAAGGATGACCGGCATTTAGAGCGTGGGCATTGCAGTAACCGATGTGGCGGCAAAGAGCCTGGATGATTTTCTGATGGTCATCTGTATGAATCGGATCGCTGAGAATCAGATATTCTTCCGGTGTCGTCTCGAGAAAAATACGACCATTTTTATTTTCGGTATGGAAGAATAATTCATCTTCTGTGTATTCTGCCTGTTTCTGATTCAGTGATTCCTGGAGTGATACCAGGGATAATTTTGTTTCAACCACTTCTTCAATTTTACGGAGGTGTTCTTCCTCCTTCTTAGTCTTTTCACGTTGTTTCAAAAGAAGTGCTTTTAATGACTCCGGATTGCGCCGGTCTAAAAAAGCACCGATTTCTTTTAAAGGCATCCCAAGTTCTTTTAAACAGGTGATGGTAAAAAACACATCAAATTGGCTTTCACTGTAATACCGATAGCCTTTTTCATCAATATAGGCGGGTTTAAAGAGCCCGATTTCATCATAATGAATCAGTGTGCGCTTGTTTGTGTTGCATAATTTTGCAAAATCGCCGGTTCGTATGCACGCATTTTTGAGTTTTTGCATAAATATTCATTTCCTTCTTGACTATACCGTAACGTTATACCATATTATATATTTGTTTTTAAAAGAAAGCAACCAAATAGAACATATATAACGAAAAAGGAGCGGTAAATAGTATGCCAAAGTTAAGTGACCGTGTTAATACATTTACGGATTCTGTAATCCGACGCATGACAAGAATTAGTGATGAGTATGGAGCGATTAATTTATCCCAGGGATTTCCAGACTTTGATCCGCCGAAGGCAATTCTGGACAGATTAGCAGAGGTGGCCTATGAGGGACCTCACCAGTATTCCGTTACATTTGGTGCAGAGAATTTCCGTGAGGCCCTTGCTAAGAAACAGGGAAAGGCCATCGGACGCGAGATCAATCCGGAGACGGAGATTGTGGTTACCTGCGGCGGAACTGAGGCGATGATGAGTGCGATGATGACCATCTGCAATCCGGGCGACAAGGTAATGGTATTTTCCCCATTTTATGAAAATTACGGGGCAGACGCGATTCTGTCAGGGGCAGAGCCGATCTATATTCCGCTGGTGCCGCCGACGTATGAATTTGATATCAATTTGGTAGAAGAGGGCTTTAAGGCGGGCGCGAAAGCGATCATCGTCTGCAACCCGTCCAATCCATGCGGAAAGGTATTTACCAGAGAAGAGCTGACCCAGATCGGAGAGCTGGCAGTCAAATATGATGGATTTGTTGTGACGGATGAGGTTTATGAGCACATGGTATATGCGCCGAACGAGCATGTCTGCATGGCATCCCTTCCGGGTATGTACGAGCACACGATTACCTGTAATTCTCTTTCCAAGACTTATTCCATCACTGGCTGGAGACTGGGCTATCTGATCGGACCGGAGGAAGTGATCGAGGGAGCGAAAAAGGTACATGATTTCCTGACCGTCGGAGCAGCCGCACCGCTGCAGGAGGCAGCCGTGGTGGGACTGGAATTTCCAGAATCCTATTACAGCGACCTGCTGGCGCTCTATACGAAGAAGAGGGATCATTTCTTAAAAGGACTGGATGCGATCGGTCTGAAGCACAATGTGCCGCAGGGAACGTATTTTGTCATGATCGATATCCAGGAGTTCCTGGATCTGCCGCAGTTTGCCGGATATACCGATTTGGAGTTCTGCGAGTGGATGATCAAAAATATCGGCGTGGCAGCCGTTCCGGGTTCCAGCTTTTTCCGGGAAAATGTAAACAATCTGATCCGTCTGCATTTTGCACGGGAGGAGAAAACGATCGACGAGGCACTGGCGCGTTTGAAGAAATTAAAGGAGTTGCTGTAAGATGACTTATTCGGTAAATTTTGCGAATTATACAATCGGAAAAGAAGCATATAAAAATGTAAATGAAGTGTGCCGCCAATACGGTACGAAAGCGCTGCTGATCGGTGGAAAACTGGCGTTGGAGGCAGGAAAGGAAAAGCTTCTGCAAGCGCTTGCAGAAGGGGAAAATCCGGTCACGATCGTGGATACAGTCCTGTTTGGAGAGGACTGTACCTATGCCGGGATGGAAAAAATTGCTGCACACGTAAAAAAATGCGGTGCGGATATGATTTTTGGCATGGGAGGCGGCAAGGCGCTGGATACAGCGAAGGGAACGGCGGAAAAATGCGGTCTTCCTGTATTTACTTTCCCGACGATCGCGGCAACCTGCGCGGCGACGACGGCCCTTTCAGTTGTATACAAAGAAGATGGAAATTTTGACAGTTTCTACTTCTATGACAAACCGGCGCGCCACAGCTTTATTGACACAGAGATTATTGCCGCTGCCCCGGAGTGCTACCTGCGGGCGGGAATCGGTGATACGCTGGGAAAATACTTTGAGTGCCATTTTTCTGCGAGAGGCGACCGGCTGACGCACAGTTCGGCGCTTGGACGTGAAATCAGCAATATGTGTTATCTGCCGCTTCGGGAGTATGCAGAAAGTGCGCTGGAGGAATGCCGGGAAAACCAGGCGGGTGAGGCGCTGGAGCAGGCGGTTCTTGCCAATATCGTGAGCACCGGTCTGGTATCGCTTCTGGTTCTGGATGATTATAACGGTGCGATCGCACATTCTGTCTACTATGGACTGGTGCTGCTTCCTGGTTTTGAGGAGAAAAACCTTCACGGCGATGTGGTAGCCTATGGTGTGCTGGTTCAGCTGATGATAGACGGCGAAGAAGAAAGAGCAAGGGAAATGAAGGGATTTCTTGAAAAGCTTGGAATCCGCACTACCTTAGCCGAGATGGGGGCGCCTCTTGAGAGAGAAGCGCTTACGGCTGTATTAAAAGAGATTGTGACCGGTCCGGATATGGAGCATATTCCGTATGAGGTGACGGAAGACATGGTTTATAACGCCTTATGTAAGGTGGAAGAATTATAGTTAATAAAGGGTGCAGCTGAACAAAATTCCGTTGCTGGGCACGCATGCGCGAACGGTTACGGATGAAAGATTCTAGGAGAAAAGCAAAACGAGAGGAGACAATATGGAAAAATCATATGTGACAGCAAAGAATCTATGTAAATTTCTGTTTGGTTCAGCATTTGGTGTTTTGATGTTCCTTGTGCCGATTCCGCAGGGAGAATCATTTACAACACTGCTTGATTTTCTGAAAAGCTGGATTAAGGGACTATTTGGTGCGAGTTTGCCCTACATCATTATGGCGATTCTGGTGGTATCGGCCGTGGTCAGTTTGTATGACTACATCGCAAAGCCGGATTGGATTCGGAAGAATCATTATCTGTCCAGAGCTTTTTCGACCACACCGCTGTATCTTGTTTCTAAGATAATTGGTGCGGTATTTGCCGTTATGGTTGTATTTAAAATCGGACCGGAGCAGGTGATTTCCGCCGATACCGGAGCAACCATGGTGGATCTGTGCGGAACGCTGTTCAGCATCGTTATCGCCTTTAGTTTTATCATGCCGTTTCTGACTGACTGCGGAATTATGGAATTTCTGGGAGTGATCGCAAGACCGGTGGTTCGCCCGCTGTTTCATGTACCGGGAAGAGCTTCCATCGACCTGATTGCATCCTGGTTTGGTGCCTCCAATGCGGCGGTTATCCTGACCAGAGAGCAGTATATGAAGGGCTTTTACACTAGGAGAGAGGCTGGATATATCATGACTAACTTCTCTCTGGTATCCATTCCGTTCTGTCTGATGGTAGCAGATACCATGGGAATTTCCAATATTTTCCCTCCATTTTACCTGTGCATCTGTGTAGTGGGAATCATCCTAGCCGTCATCATAGCTAGAATTCCACCGATCTGTACCATTCCGAATACCTATAGAGAGGCAGTTGGAAAGCAGATTGATGAGGATATTCCACAGGAAAAAGGGATGTTTGCTTATGCTCTGGAGATGAGCTGCAAGCGTGCGGATAAATTTACTGCAAAAACAGTAGTTACAAGCGGTTTTGAGGTTCTGATGGGCATGTTTTTTGACCTGATTCCCATCGTAGTATCCTGGGGAACCATTGCCCTGATTATCGCGACCTACACTCCATTCTTCAGCTGGATTTCTTATCCGATGGGAATGTATTTGCAGGCACTGGGAGTTCCGGAAAGCTTTGCAGCAGCACCGGCAACACTGGTTGGATTCACAGATATGTTTATTCCGGCGCTTCTGTCGGTGGGACTTACCTCCGTGAAGACAAAATTTGTGGTCGGTGTCTTATCTCTGGTTCAGATTATATATCTGACAGAGGTAGGAACCATTATCATCAAAAGTGAGATTCCGCTGAATTTCTGGAAACTGCTGGTTATCTTCTTGGAGAGAACACTGGTTGCGATTCCGTTGATTGTACTTTTTGCCAATATGATTGGACTGTAAAGTGAATAAAAATCCAAGAATGCATCTACATTCTGAAATCAGAAATCAAATTAAAACATTATAATCTTCGATGCCTCGTTGGGAAGCCAACGGGGTATTTTATTATTTCATAGGAAATTGTGTCCTATGAAATAATAAACGCTCCGCGAGGATGCGCACTCGCGCGAAGCAGAAACATGTCGCAAGCGGCCGCGCGAGACGCCCGAATATGGGATGGTTCACGACCAGATAAAATGCGGGATAACGGAAGAATACCTTGCACAACCGCCGTAAATACCTTATAATAGTGCAGTTTGATGGATTTTGATCCATTCTGTATAAAACTTGGAAATAATAGATTCAGTCACAAAAGTTAGGAAAATAAAATCGTATGAGAAAATTAGCATTAAGTGATGAAATCCTTCTCAAGATCTCCCAGCCGGCGCGTTATATTGGCGGCGAGGTGAATATGGTGAAGAAGGATCCGTCGAAGGTAGCAGTCCGGTTTGCCATGTGCTTTCCGGATGTGTACGAGATCGGTATGTCCCATCTGGGCATCCAGATTCTTTATGATATGTTCAACCGCCGGGATGACGTTTACTGTGAGCGTGTTTATTCCCCGTGGATGGACTTAGATCCGATCATGCGGGAGCAGAAGATTCCGCTGTTTGCTGTTGAAAGCCAGGATCCGATCAAAAAATTTGATTTCCTTGGAATTACAATCCAGTACGAAATGTGCTACACCAATATTTTGCAGGTGCTGGAATTATCACAGATTCCGCTCCATGCAGAAGATCGTACCGAGGAGGATCCGATCGTTATCGGCGGCGGTCCGTGTACCTACAATCCGGAGCCGATTGCACCATTTTTCGATCTCTTCTACATGGGTGAGGGCGAGGTGGTTTATTTTGACCTGATCGACCGCTACAAGGAGATCAAGGCGCGCGGCGGCAGCCGGAAGGAATTTCTGGAGCAGGCGGCGCAGATTCCGGGTATCTATGTGCCGGGATTTTATGATGTGACATACAAAGAGGACGGCACGATCGAGGCGATGACGCCGAACAACCCGCACGCGCCGCAGACCGTTTCCAAGCAGCTTGTCATGGATATGAGCGATACCTGGTATCCGGAGAAGCCGGTGGTTCCGTATCTGCGCGCGACGCAGGACCGTGTGGTTCTCGAGATCATGCGCGGCTGTATCCGCGGATGCCGTTTCTGCCAGGCGGGCATGGTATACCGCCCGGTGCGCGAGCGCAGCCTGGAGGAACTGAAACGTCTGGCGCGGACGATGCTAAAGAGCACCGGACATGAGGAAATTTCGCTGAGTTCGCTGAGCTCCAGTGATTACACGAAGCTGGAGGGAATCGTCAATTTCCTGATCGACGAGTTTGACGGAAAGGGCGTCAATGTGTCCCTGCCGTCCCTGCGTATTGACGCATTTTCCCTCGATGTCATGAGCAAGGTGCAGGACGTGAAGAAGAGCAGCCTGACCTTTGCACCGGAGGCGGGATCCCAGCGTCTGCGTAACGTTATCAACAAGGGTCTGACTGAGGAAAACATTTTAAATGGTTCTGCCGAGGCGTTCAAGGGCGGCTGGAACCGCGTAAAGCTCTACTTCATGCTGGGACTTCCGACTGAGACCGTGGAAGATATGCAGGGCATTGCCGAGCTTTCGGAGAAGGTGGCGGAAGTGTACTATGACACGGTTCCGAAGGAACAGCGCCACGGCAAGGTGCAGGTAACCGCCAGCACCTCGTTCTTTGTGCCGAAGCCATTTACCCCGTTCCAGTGGGCGCCGATGTGCACGAAAGAGCAGTTCTTGGAGCGCGCGAGCATCGTCAACCACCGCATGAAAGAGATGTTAAATAAGAAGAGTCTCCGCTATAACTGGCATGAGGCGGATGTGACCGTGCTGGAAGGTGTTCTGGCGCGCGGCGACCGCAAGGTGGCAGCTGTGATCGAAGAGGCGTACCGTCAGGGTGCAATCTACGATTCCTGGTCAGAGTATTTCAACAATGATATCTGGATGAAGGCGTTTGAGACCTGCGGCGTGGACATTGATTTCTATACGACGCGTGAGCGAAGCCTTGATGAAGTGTTCCCGTGGGATTTCATCGACGCGGGTGTGACGAAGGATTTCTTGAAACGCGAGTGGGCGAACGCACAGGCGGAAACGGTAACGCCGAACTGCCGGATGCGCTGTTCGGGATGTGGTGTCCGTAAGTACGGCGGCGGAGTCTGTTTCGAAGAACGGGCATGAGGAAGGAGCGGTCATGAAGATACGAATTAAATTTCAAAAACAGGGAACGGTGCGTTTTATCGGTCATCTGGACGTGATGCGTTACTTCCAGAAGGTGATGCGCCGGGCGGAAGTGGATATCCGTTATAGCGAAGGATTCAGCCCGCACCAGATCATGTCGTTTGCCTCTCCGCTCAGCGTGGGGCTTATCAGCCATGCGGAGTATGTGGATATTGATGTCAATTCCAGCGGAAATTCGACCGGGATGGTGCGCCGCTTAAATGAGGTCAGCGCCGAGGGGCTGGAGGTGCTCAGCTACCGCGAGCTTCCGGAGACGGCAAAGAATGCGATGTCGCTGGTGGCAGCTGCTGATTACACATTCTGGTTTAAAGAGGGATTTGCACCGGAGGACGGCAGCAGTGTAGAAGAATTTTTCGGGAAATTTCTGACATTCTGCAAAAGCGAGACAATTCCGTTTGTGAAGCAGACGAAAAAGGGCGAGAGAACCGTGGATCTGCGTCCGCTGATCTGTGAGGCGCGAATCGCGGAGCGGAAAGAGTATGTTCCGGCGATGGTCGCAGACTGGTATCCGGATCTGGAAAATGAGACGGTTGAGGAAGAAAAACAGGCAGAAGGAATCTGTGTCTTCCTGCGCCTCTTATCGGGCAGTGCGGCAAACGGAAAGCCGGAGCAGGTATTGCAGGCATTCTATGAGAGCCTGGGGCTGACCTACCGCCCGTTTGCCATTCAGGTCGAGCGCGAGGAGCTGTATGCGGACGAGGGCGCCGAGGGCGCACCGGAGTATGTGCCGCTTGAGGCGTATGGAAGCGAGATTGTGTAAATGCTTCAATGTTCATTAAGAGATGAAATGCGAAGCGCCAGCAAAATCCGGCTGCAGTTAGCGCAAAGTGTGAACGGCAGCAAAAAATGAGAGGAGACGAAGAGTTTGGATCAGTTAATAGTGACAAAATGGAAGGATCGAAGCCTGACGGCGCTCCTCTCGGACGGGCACTGCCGGTCGCTGACGCTGGAATCTGGCGATGAAAGCCTGCTGGGGAATATTTACATCGGCAAGGTGAAAAATGTGGTAAAAAACATCAACGCCGCGTTTATTGACCTCGGCGGTGGAAAAACCGGGTATTTCAGCCTGGCGGAAAACCCGGTTCCGCTTTATACAGACGAGCTGAACCAGCTATGTTCATTCGGATATTCTGGAAATTCTGAGAAGAAAGTAAGTCCACGGAAACTAAAAGCTGGAGACGAGCTTCTCGTCCAGGTGTCCCGCGACGCCCTGAAAACCAAGGATCCGTCCGTGACCTGCTGTCTGAATTTTCCGGGTACTTATATGGTTCTGACGGTTGGAAAACCGCAGATCGGATTTTCGGCAAAAATCAAGGATAATGCCTGGAAAGAGAAGGTGCGGGAGGAACTTCTGACACATAAGGATGAGCGTTTTGGACTGATTGTCCGGACGAATGGGGCGTCGGCTTCCATCGAAACACTCTGTGCAGAAACAGAGAAGCTGAAACAGCAGATGGAAGAACTTTTTGCCCGGGCAGCCTGCCGCACCTGTTACAGCCTTTTAGAGCAGGGTACGCCGCCCTATATCCAGAGTCTTAGGGATGCGAAGAAAGGAACCCTTTCGGAGATCATCACAGATGTGCCGGAGTATGCGAAGAAGATTGAGGCATGGCTGGAGGAAGAGAAGGAAGAGGACAAGGAACAAAAAGAAAATCAGCCCCAGGCAGATAAAAATGAAAGCATAAAACAGGCGATTCCGAACTTGTCCCTATATACAGATGAAAACCTCCCATTAATGAAGCTGTATCGTCTCGAATCCGTCTTAAAAAGCGCCACAGACCGCCGTGTCTGGATGAAATCCGGCGGCTATCTGGTCATCGAGCCAACCGAGGCATTGACGGTGATCGATGTCAATACAGGAAAATATACAGGGAAAAAGACGCCTGCCGAGACGATCTTAAAGATCAACCTGGAGGCGGCGCATGAGGTGGCGCGCCAGCTGTCCCTGCGGAATCTTTCCGGTATTATTATTGTGGATTTTATCG
Source organism: Clostridium sp. CAG:43 (assembly GCF_000434655.1). Taxonomy (NCBI): domain Bacteria; kingdom Bacillati; phylum Bacillota; class Clostridia; order Eubacteriales; family Clostridiaceae; genus Clostridium; species Clostridium sp. CAG:43. The sequence continues at coordinate 12,007 of NZ_FR895089.1, forward strand.
ATATGGAATCGAAAGAAGATCAGGAGACGCTGATGAGGACGCTCGGGGAAGAGCTTTCCCGTGACCCGGTCAAAACGATCCTGGTGGATATGACGCGGCTTGGGCTGGTGGAGATCACCCGCAAAAAGGTGCGCCGTCCGCTTCATGAGATTTTGTAGCGGTTGAATCATAGAATGAAAAACACAAGGAGAAGAAAAGATGTTTGAAAAAGTATTTAAGCTATCCGAGCATCAGACGACCGTAAAGACGGAAGTCATGGCTGGAATTACGACCTTTATGACGATGGCGTACATTCTGGCAGTTAATCCGAGCATCCTCGGATCGACCGGCATGGACCCGACTGCGGTGCTTCTGGCTACGGCTCTGGCATCATTCATCGGTACTGCCTGCATGGCATTTATGGCGAACCTGCCGTTCGTTCTGTCCGCAGGCATGGGACTCAACGCGTATATGGCGTATACGGTGTGCGCGGGCTATGGCTATAGCTGGCATGTTGCACTGCTGGCTGTATTTGCAGAGGGTCTGATCTTCATCGTGCTGTCTCTGACAAACGTGCGCGAGGCGATCTTCAATGCGATTCCGTTGACTTTAAAGCGCGGTGTGTCCGTCGGTATCGGTCTGTTCATCGCATTTATCGGTCTTCAGAATGCGGGACTTTCAGTAGACTCTTCCACACTGGTAACGATCATCAGCTTCCCGGAAAATTTCCATACCGCAGGTATCTGCGCGCTGCTGGCGCTGATCGGTCTGTTTATCATGGCGGTTTTATACACCTACCGTGTGAAAGGCGCGATTCTGTACGGCATTCTGGGAACCTGGATTCTCGGTATGCTGTGCCAGGTAACCGGCATTTACACACCGGACGTAGAGAATGGTTTCTACACTCTGTTCCCGACCCTGGGAATCACCGATTTCTCCAAACTGGGAGAGACATTTGGTAAATGCTTTACCGTTGACTTCGATGCAGTTGGAATTATCAATTTTATCGTAGTTATTTTCTCATTCCTGTTTGTAGATATTTTTGATACACTTGGTACATTAATTGGTGTAGCAACCAAGGCAGACATGCTGGACGAGGAAGGCCGTCTTCCGGGTATCCGTCCGGCGCTGATGGCAGATGCGATCGCAACTTCCTTTGGTGCGGTATTAGGTACTTCCACAACGACTACCTTCGTTGAGTCTGCATCGGGTGTTGCAGTCGGCGGACGTACCGGTCTGACTGCCCTGGTATCGGCACTCCTGTTCCTGCTTTCCACCCTGTTTGCACCGATTTTTACGGCGATCCCGTCCTTTGCGACGGCTCCGGCATTAATCATGGTTGGCTTCCTGATGGTGGGAACTGTAACTGAAATTCGTTTCGATGAGGACAATATCACCGAGGCAATCCCGGCATATCTGGCAATCATCGCCATGCCGTTGTTCTACAGCATTTCCGAGGGTATTTCCATGGGAATTATCTCTTATGTGCTTTTGAATGTGGCAGCAGGAAAAGCAAAGAAGATCACTCCGCTGATGTATGTGCTGGCGGTACTCTTCGTTCTTAAATACATTTTCCTGTAACAACTTGTAATAATTTAACCCCTGAAAACTTGACGAAAACAGGTTTTCATAATAAAATAGTCTATATCAAAAAAAGTTTTTAAAATTTTTTTGATTAACGTGCAATAAAATGCGTATGCAGCGTATTAACTTATTGAACGGATGAAAATCATTCCCGCGCGGAAGAACGTGGACAGAGACGAACAAAAACAAATCAAGTTACTCGAAATTCCTTGATGCATTACACTCCGTTACGAACTGTCCAAGATTTTCTGCTGGGATCTTTTCGGTATCGGTTGACAACCAGCAACCGATATCGGGTAAAAAGCGCCGGACCTGCTTGCAGTG
>NZ_FR895089.1:13920-16038 GCF_000434655.1 Clostridium sp. CAG:43
TTTACTGTACAAAAAAGGGGTAATTTTTATCAGGAATATCTCATTGACATTTTGGCGGGCAGACGGTATAAAGGACAGAGGGTAACTGTTCACAGGTAGGAATTTTCTGAACTGAAAATTCCGTACGATACAGTTCTGGCAGCAGATTTTGCCGATTTGGAATGCGTAGCATCGGCAAAATCCCGTTGCTGGGCACACGTGTGTGAACAGTAACGAGAGTTTCACGTCTGCTATAAAATTCTTTACAGACAGAAGAGGGAGTAGACTCTGGCGAAAAAAACACGCATGGAACCAGTTCTGGGAGGAAAAGTTAAGAAAACAGATAACTGTGAAGGTACTGAACAGTTACGTAAACAAAACAGCAGGGCGGGTTTCATACGGAGGTGGGATACATATGAAGATAGAAAATGATTTGGGGCGGGACGATATCCGGCGACTGGTGCTCCGTCTGGCGATTCCTTCGATGCTGGCGCAGTTTATCAATGTGCTCTACAGCGTGGTCGATCGAATCTATATTGGAAATATCCCGGTGATCGGGGAGACGGCGCTTGCGGGCGTCGGCGTCAGCGGACCGATTGTGACGCTGATCTCCGCGTTCGCCTATCTGGTCGGTCTGGGCGGCTCGCCGCTCATGAGCATCCGTATGGGCGAGGGGCAGGATGAGAAAGCGAAAAAGATTCTGGCAAACAGCTTCTGGATGATTGTCGGGCTGTCGGCGGTTCTGACGTTTGTTCTGTTTGTATTTAAACGAGAAATTTTGACGCGGTTTGGTGCGAGTGAGGCGATTCTGCCGTATGCGGAATCGTACTTTACGATCTACCTGCTGGGAACGGTCTTTGCGCTGCTTTCGATCGGAATGAACCAGTTTATTATCTGCCAGGGATTTGCGCGGATCGGAATGATTTCGGTGGCGCTCGGTGCGGTAACGAATATTGTGCTGGATCCAGTGTTTATTTTTGTGTTTGACATGGGCGTGGCGGGGGCGGCGTTTGCCACGGTTCTGTCACAGTTTGCGTCGGCGGTCTTTGTCCTTCGTTTCCTGCGAGGAAATCGCGTGCTTCTGCGGCTTGAATTTGAATGTCCACAGGTGAAGACAGTCTGTAAGATTGCGCTGATGGGACTGTCGCCATTTTTGATTATCGCATTTGACAATGTGCTGATCATTTCGCTCAATACGGTAATTCAGATGTATGGCGGCGCGGAGGCGGACATGCTTTTGACCTGTACGACAATCGTGCAGAGCTTTATGCTGATCGTGACGATGCCGCTCGGAGGCATTACATCGGGAACGGGTGCGATCCTGGGCTTCAATTTCGGCGCGGGACGCCCGGATCGGATCCGGAGCGCACAGAAGTATATCACATTGCTGGCGGTGGTGCAGTGCAGCATCATGTTCCTGTTTTCACGGACGCTGGCGCAGTATTTTGTGTATCTCTTTACGCGCAATGAGTCCTATGTGGAACTGACCGTCTGGGCGATCCGGGTCTACACGATGGGGATTATTCCACTGGCAGTCCAGTATGAGGTCGTAGATGGATTTACCGGAATGGGCGTGCCGTCGGTGGCGATCTCACTGTCAATGTTCCGGAAGCTGCTGTACCTGGTCAGCGTGTTTCTGATTCCGGTGTTTGCGGGAGTTGAAAATGTTTTCTACGCAGAAGTGGTATCGGATTTCGGCGGAACGACGGTGTCGGTGATCGTGTATCTTCTTTTGATTGGGCGCATTATGGGGCGCTGTGTAGAGCGCGCTAAATGGAACGGTAACTCAGATAACACGGTCATCAATCAATAAATGATAAAAATAGTAGATTGACAAACGGATCCTCTGGATCTATAATGCAATACAGATAATGAATGATAACAAAATAACGATATCTTCAGGGCAGGGTGTAATTCCCGACCGGCGGTAAAGTCCGCGAGCGCATGGCGCATGATTTGGTGCAATTCCAAAACCGACCGTATAGTCTGGATGAAAGAAGAGAAAACGTAAATAAAAACGGCGGTGCCGGGAAGCTTCCAGATACACTCCCCCGGATGATGGATATGGCGGATATATACCGCTATGGCAAAAGAGGGAGAAAGTCATCGAGAAAGGATGTATAAAAAATATTTACGATA
>NZ_FR895090.1:0-2131 GCF_000434655.1 Clostridium sp. CAG:43
GACTGGTTTCCACCGGTCAGCTGATCGGCTGCGTAAACATCTACTTTGACCTTGCCGCCGGTCGCCTGCTCCATGAGCTCGCCAAACTTACGTCCCGCCTGTGCCCAGGTGCTTGTCTCGGTTGTGGAACACGTAAAGTTCCAGGTCATATCCGCCCAATCCAGATCGCTGTAATCGCCGATCGTGTTGAAATCGTCATTGTCTGTCTGGGTGGTTCCGCTGTCGCCTCCGACTGTCTCGTCATTTTCAATGGCTGCCGCACTTCCCAGTGCCGCCGGCAGACAGGTCGAAATCTGCGGAATATATGTAATTATCAGTAAAACAGCAATGGAAGCGGCTACCATCGGAACGACTGCCCTGGAAATTTGCTGCAGCGTTACGCGAATACCATCTCTTAATTTGATGCCGATCGCGACAAACAGGTTGACACCGACCGGAGGTGTTACCTGACCAATTGCCAGGTTGACCGTTGCCATGATACCAAATGCGATCACGTTGTAGCCCAGTGCCTTGCAGACCGGCAGCATGATCGGGATGAAAATGTACATCGCAGAGTTTGCATCAATAAAGCAGCCCGCGATCAGGAAAATAATGTTACAAATCAGCAAGAAAGTAAACTGGTTGCCTGCTACTCTTGCTAACAGTTCGGAAGCAGCCGTCGAAATACCGAAACGGGTGCAGACAAAGGAGAACAGCGACGCACACGCTACGATCAGCATGATGCCGCCGGTGGTCTTTGCCGAATCAATCAGAATTTCCCACAGGTCTTTAAATTTTACTTCCTTATAAATAACCATGCCGACAAACAGACCGTACACAACGGATACGGCTGCCGCCTCGGTCGGTGTAAAAAAGCCTCCGTAGATACCACCCAGAATGATGATCGGCATCAAAAATCCCCAGAATGCATCCTTAAATGCGTTCCAGCGCTCTTTTGCGGATGCCTTCTCTACGTTGGACGGCATGACATGATTGCGGCGTACCTCCAGCATAACGACAACTACCAGAGCCAGACCCATCAGGATACCCGGGATGATACCTGCCATAAACATATCTCCGATGGAAACACCCGTGATCGACGCGTATACAACAAACGCGATACTCGGCGGGATGACAATCGCGATGGAACTGGAAGTTGCCATCAATGCCGTCGAGAACGCTGCAGAGAAACCGCCCCGCTCTACCATCGCCGGAATCAGGACCGCACCCAGGGCCGCTACCGTCGCCGGACCGGAACCGGAGATCGCGCCGAAAAAGCAGGCTACGATGATACACACATTCGCAATGCCGCCTTTTCTGTGACCGACACAGGTGTCAACGAAACGGATCAGGCGCGTGGAAATCCCCGCCTTCGCCATGATATTTCCAGATAATACGAAAAACGGAATCGCCAGCAGCAGGAATTTACTGATGCCGGAGTAAATATTCGTCGCTACAATCGTTAAAGAAGTACCGGAATACAGGATCGCCGCCGCGGAAGAAAGTCCCAGACAGACGGCGATCGGCACATTCAGCACTAATAATACGAAAAAGGTAATAAAAAGAACTGCGCTAACCATTTATTTGTCCTCCTTTTTCGTACACACATCGAGACAGAACTCGATAAAATGAAAAATCATGCACACCGAACCGATCGGTACAAAGGACCAGAAGATCCACTCCGGCCAGTTCAATACAAAGGTACGTTTCTGGTTCGCAAGCTGCGCCAGTACCTTGTCCATGCCATAGTAAAATAAGATTCCCATAAAGAGAACCGAAAAGATTGTAATCAGAATCATGACCGGCTTCTTTGCCGATTTCGGCAGACGCTCTGTTACCAGATTTAAGCCTACCAGTCCGCCCTCACGCGCAGACAGCGCCGCGCCAAGCAGCGTAATTAATACAAAAATGGCAACAACCAGCTCCTCTGTAAAGGACCAGGACTGGTGAATTACCTTACGGGAAAATACATTTCCCACCGTCAGTACAAGGATCAGGATCATCGTGACTACCAGCACGGTTTTCTCAACCATCGCCACAATATCCATCAGCTTTTTATATCCTTTCATACTGCGCTCTCCTCCTAAAATAAGTATCTTATTTTTCCACATTTTTGTCGGCTGTATGCATTCATCTGAACGTTTTTGTGTCA
>NZ_FR895090.1:2153-10938 GCF_000434655.1 Clostridium sp. CAG:43
ATAGGAAATTTCAAGGAATTTCCTATGACACAAAAAAACGTCCCCAGATAATAGGGACGAATGAAATGCCAGATTTCTGCCAAATGCTCTGTTTTTCTCGGAAAACACGCAAACATATGCAGCACCAAACAAACAAACGCTGCTCCCGCTTGTGCGGGATTTGTACAAAAACAGTGACCGCCGTGCCCTTGCTCTCAGTCAATCGAGGCATGAACGGTTCCGTTTTCATATGGAACTATATCAAACTAAAATTAAATATTGCTGATATGGAATATATTCTACACTTTTTTAATAAATACGTCAACCATTTTTATAGACTACGGTCTATTTAATAAAAGCTGCGTAAAAATAGCATAAAAGAAATAAAATTCTTTTCCTTCAACCTATTGATGATTTGATTTTTCTATACTATAATAAACATCATACGCTTTAAAGTGTGAAAATCTTTTAGACAATACAGGAGGATGAAACTCATGGGATTTGAATATGTCAGCAAGCTGCCGACCCCGGACGAGATTCGTGCACAGTTTCCACTGGCACCGGAGCTGGCCGCAGAAAAAGCTCGAAAGGACGCTGCTATCCGTGACGTCTTTACAGGCGACAGCGACAAGTTTCTTGTCATCATTGGTCCGTGCTCTGCTGACCGGGAAGATGCGGTTATTGATTATGTAAACCGTCTTGCCAAGGTACAGGAGAAAGTGAAGGACAAACTGATTCTGGTTCCTAGAATCTACACCAACAAACCTAGAACAACCGGTGACGGCTATAAGGGACTTTTACACCAGCCAAATCCGGAAGGTAAGCCAAACTTATATCAGGGTCTGATCGCGATCCGCAAACTTCATATGCGTGTGATCGAAGAAACCGGCTTCTCGACTGCAGACGAGATGCTATACCCGGAAAATCTGACCTACCTTTCCGACGTTATGTCCTATGTTGCAGTCGGCGCACGTTCCGTTGAGAACCAGCAGCACCGCCTCGTTGCCAGCGGCATCGATGTACCGGTCGGCATGAAGAACCCGACCAGCGGCGCACTCTCCGTCATGCTGAACGCCGTACACGCAGCACAGCACGGTCATGAGTTCATCTACCGCAGCTGGGAAGTAAAAACACAGGGCAACCCGCTGACCCACACCATCCTGCGTGGTGCTGTCAACAAGCATGACCAGTGCCTGCCGAACTACCACTACGAAGACCTGAAGCTGCTCTTAGACCTCTACAACGAGCGTGATCTGAAGAATCCGGCCTGTATCATCGATGCAAACCACTCCAACTCCAACAAAAAATACATGGAGCAGATCCGTATCGTCAAGGAAGTACTCCACAGCCGTCGTCACTCCGACGATATCCGTAACTTCGTCAAAGGCGTCATGATCGAGAGCTACATCGAACCAGGCAGCCAGAAAGTCGGCGAACACATCTACGGAAAATCCATCACCGACCCGTGTCTGGGATGGGAGGATTCCGAGCGTCTGCTGTATGAAATTGCTGAAGGATTGTAAAATATAGAAATATGCAGAAAAAAAGTCCGGTGGAAAAGCTCCGCCGGACTTTTTTTCGTTAGGAATTCGGATTTCAAAAAGGTTAAAGGATTAAATCTTTTGTATCATGCATTTATTATGGTTATAGTATATCATGCCTATCTCCAAAATGTTTGTATTCTCTTTAAATAAATTATGAAGAAATTCTTAAGATTCACCATTTCGATGCAATAAAAATCGTCTTTCCTGCATTATATTAATTTAACGCTCTTTTTTACTGCACATCCTTAAACAGATCACAGAAATCAAAGGTCGCAAAATAATCCTTCGGTGTCTCTGCCCGGCGGATCATCTCCACGGAACCATCCTCTTTCAGAAGCAGTTCAGCCGAGCGCAGCTTTCCGTTGTAGTTGTAGCCCATCGAAAAACCATGTGCGCCGGTATCATGGATGACAAGGATATCGCCCATATCGATCTTCGGAAGCATCCGGTCAATCGCAAATTTATCATTGTTCTCGCACAGGGAACCGGTTACATCGTATTTGTGGTCACACGGCTCGTTCTCTTTTCCCATGACCGTGATGTGATGGTATGCGCCGTACATCGCCGGGCGCATCAGGTTGACTGCACACGCGTCCACACCAATATACTCTTTATAGGTGTGTTTCTCATGGATTGCCGTTGTCACAAGGCAGCCATACGGCGCCAGCATGAAACGTCCCATTTCTGTATAAAGCGCTACATCGCCCATGCCAGCCGGAACCAGAACTTCCTCATAAACCTTGCGGACGCCCTCGCCGATTGCAAAGATATCGTTCGGCTCCTGATCCGGGCGGTAAGGAATGCCAACGCCGCCAGACAGGTTGATAAATTTAATATCTGCGCCGGTCTCTTCTTTCAGCTTGACCGCTACCTCAAACAATACCTTCGCAAGCATCGGATAATACTCATTTGTAACCGTATTGCTTGCAAGGAAGGCATGGATACCGAAATGTTTCGCACCTTTTGCTTTCAACACTTTGAATGCCTCAAACAGCTGCTCGGTTGTCATACCGTATTTCGCATCGCCTGGGTTGTCCATGATATCATTGCTGATCTTGAACAGTCCGCCCGGATTGTAACGGCAGCTGATCGTCTCCGGAATATAACCGATCGTCTTCTCCAGGAAATCAATGTGCGTAAAATCATCAAGGTTGATGATCGCGCCCAGCTCGGCAGCCATCTTGAACTCCTCCGGCGGTGTATCGTTGGAGGAGAACATGATCTTCTCGCCATCGTACTTCATCGCCTTTGCCATCATAAGCTCTGTCAGCGAAGAGCAGTCCACGCCGCATCCAAGTTTCTTTAAAATATCAATTACAAATGGATTCGGTGTTGCCTTTACAGCAAAATACTCTCTGAATCCCTTGTTCCAGGAAAATGCACGCATCAGGCGCTCGCCATTCTCGCGGATTCCCTTTTCATCATACAAGTGGAACGGTGTCGGGTATGTTTTCTTGATCTCCTCCAGCTGCTCCCGTGTTACAAATGGTTTCTTCTCCACTTTTACATCCTCCGAACTAAAAATCTACATATAAAACCTAAAAGTCTGGACTACCGGGAACATACACTACTCCCGGCACGCCCAGACTTCTTTGTCCTGCTACTATTTATACACCAAAACCCGTGTTTTATCAACTGATTTCCCGAAAAACGCCCAAAAATGGGCGGTATTTTTTCTCGTTTTCTCCGCCAGGACACAAACTCCGGACAAATTGTATCATTTTCCAGATACATCTATGAACCGGGCACAGATTCAGGCGCAGAATCCAGTTTCTACTCTACCACAATTACACGCATAATATTCGTATCGGCTACCGGTTCATGGCGGTTGGCACGTGTCACCACACCCGCGGTTGCAACCACAATTTCACCCTCTTTGACGATACCTTTCTCTTTCAGCAGTTCCACCGATGCAAATAAGAGTGCATCCGTCGATTCAGCGCGTTTTGCATGGAACGGCTTAACACCCCAGTAGAGCTGCATCTGGCGGACAACCGTCATGCTCGGGGAAAGTCCCGCGATCAATGCTTTCGGACGCCATTTCGAAAGCATTCTCGTCGTAAATCCGCTGACACTCGGAGCCACAATGACCGGCGCTTCCAGATCGGAGGCGGTCGCTACGGATGAATAACATACCGTATTGGATATATTTCGAAGATTTTCTGCCGATACCTTTCTTCTCTGGTAGAACATATAATCCAGATATTTCTCCGACTCCTCGGCGATCTGGCTCATCATGCGGACTGCCTCGATCGGGTAACTTCCCATCGCCGTTTCTCCGGACAGCATGACCGCATCAGTTCCCTCGTACACTGCATTCGCCACATCCGATACCTCGGCACGCGTCGGACGCGGGTTGCGGATCATTGAATCGAGCATCTGAGTCGCCGTGATAACGACCTTGCACGCCAGGTTACATTTGCGGATGATCATCTTCTGGATGTGCGGAACTTTCTCTGCCGGAATCTCCACGCCCATATCGCCGCGAGCTACCATGATGCCGTCGCTCGCCTCAATGATGGAATCAATATTTTCAATTCCTTCTTCATTCTCGATTTTCGCGATAATCTGCATGGCAGAACCTTTTTCATCCAGAATCTCCCGGATCTCGCGGATCGCATCGGCATTGCGGACAAACGAAGCCGCCACAAAATCAAAGCCTGCATCCACGCCGAAACGAATGTCTTCCTTATCTTTATCGGTCAGTGCCGGAAGCTTGACACGTACCCCCGGTACATTGACACCCTTCTTCTCGCCCAGCTCGCCGCCATTTTCAATCCGGCAGACGATATCTGTTCCATTGACCTCCCGCACGTGCAGCTCGATCAGACCATCGTCAATCAGAATGCGGTCACCCGGCTTTACATCCTCCGCCAGCCCCGCATAGTTGATGTAGCCGCGTGTCTCATCACCCACGATCTCCTCGGTCGTCAGTGTATACAGATCGCCCTCTTTCAGCGTCACTTTCTTTCCATCTTTTAATTTGCCGGTACGGATTTCCGGTCCCTTGGTATCCAGAAGCGATGCGATCGGAATCCCCAGCTCCTCGCGCACACTCTCCAGAATCTCCAGACGATGTTTATGCTCCGCATGATCGCCATGCGAAAAGTTAAAACGTGCGACATCCATGCCATTTAACGCCAACGCCTTCATAATCTCCCGGTTATCGGTGTTTGGTCCCATTGTGCAGACAATCTTTGTCTTTTTCATTCTGTCATTCCTCCTCATATTCTGTCATTTATCGAGATTTTTCCCATCAGTGAATCATTTATAACCTCTTTTGTATGCTTCATCCAACCTATTTAAATCCCCTGCAAAAAAACAATCCACCGCTCGATTCTATTTAGAATCTTTCAATTCTTCTTCCGTCACATGTTTATGCGTATACAGGTGATCCATGCAATATTCCATATTTCCCGCACATTTCGAACAATAGCGGAACTCCAGGTTCGGATCGTCCTTCTCGGTACGTCCGCAGACCGCGCATTTGTGGCGGGTCAGGGAAATTTTCTGGATCTGTGCTTTCTGCATCTCGTTTTTGAACTTCTGCTTGCGGACTGCCTCTTTCGGGCTGATCTTCCGGTAGTTACGCGTCATCAGGAAGAAAATGATAAAATTGAGCATCGAAACAACAATCTCAATTTTCGCGATAATGCCACCCGTTAAGAAGCTGTAGACCAGAAGCGCTCCGTACATCATTCCAAGGTATTTCGCCCGGATCGGAATGAAAATCAGAAGGAACTGCATCTCCGGGAAGGTGCAGGCAAACGCCAGAAACAGCGATTCATTTAAGTAATACGGGGACATCGGCACCGAAAAGCCGGTCACACCGTACACCAGGAATGCCGCGATGATGTGTCCCAGCACGCCCATAAAGAAAAACATATTAAATCGGAAGGTTCCCCACACGCGCTCCAGCGTCGATCCAATCGAATAATAGAGATACATCGCGAGCAGCGCAAAGAGGACGCCCGACTGAGGCGGGCATACGAGAAAGGTCACGATTCTCCATACCTGTCCCCGCAGGATCGCCGCTGCATCAAGCGCCAGATACTGCACGTAAAAATACGGATTAAACAGGCTCATCACAAATCCAGCCGCATACATCATGATGATATAGTACATCAGATTCGGGATCGCAAACCGACCGAATTTGCGCTCTAATTTTCTAAAAAAATTCATAATTCACATCCTTTGCCGTTTTCCTTTCATTATAGAGAGCGGCGGATTCTTTGTCAAATTATATTCTCACTTCCACCACGTTATCTTACGGCACATTCGGTTCCAAAAGTGCCTGCCTGCGATCTGTAACGGCTGCATTCCAACTCAGAAAAAGCGGTATTTTTCACACAGAAAATGCCTTTCCTTGTACAGAGCACATTCTCCCATTATGCGCAATATTAACAAATTTTAGTCATTTTTAGCATCTTTTTAACGCACCCTACTAATTGTTTTCTTCCTTATTCTATGTTAAAGTATAGCCGAATACATGTGTAGTACAAAGGAGGGAAGGGGCACTGCCCCGATTGTACATGAATTCCTGTAAAAAATTAGGAATCGACATCGGTTCCACAACGGTTAAAGTATCTATTATTGAAGATGGCGGTAAGCTTCTTTTCGCCGATTATAAACGTCATTTTGCAAACATACAGGAGACGCTCGCGGACCTGCTCCGTGAGGGTGAAGAGAAACTTGGCGCACTGACCGTCGAGCCGGTCATCACTGGTTCCGGCGGTTTAACACTTTCTAAGCATCTGGGCATTCCATTTGTCCAGGAGGTTGTAGCGGTTGCCACATCCCTGAAGGATTATGCCCCGCAGACCGACGTTGCCATCGAGCTTGGCGGCGAGGATGCGAAAATTATTTATTTTACCGGCGGCATCGACCAGCGTATGAACGGAATCTGCGCCGGAGGCACCGGCTCTTTTATTGATCAGATGGCTTCGCTGCTTCAGACGGACGCATCCGGTCTTAATGAGTACGCGAAAAATTACAAGGCAATCTATCCGATCGCGGCGCGCTGCGGCGTTTTCGCCAAGACGGATATCCAGCCTCTCATCAACGAAGGCGCAACCAAAGAGGATCTGTCCGCCTCCATTTTCCAGGCGGTTGTCAACCAGACCATCAGCGGTCTGGCATGCGGCAAGCCGATCCGCGGCAATGTTGCATTCCTCGGCGGTCCGCTTCATTTTCTCCCGGAGCTGCGCGCGGCATTTATCCGCACCCTGAATCTGGGACCGGACCAGATCATTGCCCCGGATCACTCGCATCTGTTTGCGGCGATCGGCGCGGCGATGAACTCTGATCCGAAGACGACTGCCAGCCTGCACGATCTGATCGAACGCCTGTCCCACGGCATCAAGATGGATTTCGAGGTAAAGCGGATGGAACCCCTCTTTACGGATGAAGCCGACTATGAAGATTTTAAGACACGCCATGCAAGCCACAATGTCAAAAAAGCTGATTTAGCGACCTACGAAGGCAACTGCTACCTCGGCATCGACGCCGGTTCCACCACAACCAAGGTGGCGCTCGTCGGCGAGGATGGCTCTCTTCTATACCGCTTCTACAGCAACAACAACGGCAGCCCGCTGGCGACGGCGATCCGTGCGATGCAGGAGATCCATGACCAGCTTCCGGAGAAGGCACAGATCGCTTATTCCTGCTCCACCGGTTACGGCGAGGCGCTCTTAAAGTCTGCCCTGATGCTGGATGAGGGCGAGGTTGAGACGATCTCCCACTACTACGCAGCGGCGGCATTTGAGCCGGATGTAGACTGCATCCTCGATATCGGCGGTCAGGATATGAAATGCATCAAGATCAAGGACGGCACCGTAGACAGCGTACAGCTCAACGAAGCTTGTTCGTCCGGCTGCGGCTCCTTTATCGAGACATTTGCTAAATCATTAAATTACAGCGTACAGGATTTTGCCAGAGAGGCGCTCTTTGCCAAAAATCCGACCGACCTCGGTACCCGCTGTACTGTTTTCATGAACTCTAACGTCAAACAGGCGCAGAAAGAGGGAGCTTCCGTCGCAGATATTTCTGCCGGACTGGCTTACTCCGTCATCAAAAATGCCCTGTTTAAGGTTATCAAGATTACCAATGCCTCCGACCTCGGAAAACACGTGGTCGTGCAGGGCGGTACCTTCTACAACGATGCGGTTCTCCGCAGTTTTGAGAAGATCTCCGGCTGTGAGGCAGTCCGCCCGGACATCGCCGGTATCATGGGTGCCTACGGTGCAGCTCTGATTGCCCGTGAGCGCTACGATGCTTCCAAGACAACCACGATGCTGCCGATCGACAAGATCTTAAGCCTGACCTACAAGACGACGATGGCGCGCTGCCAGGGTTGTACAAACCACTGTGTCCTGACGATCAACCGTTTCGACGGCGGACGTCAGTTCGTTACCGGCAACCGCTGTGAGCGCGGTCTGGGCGGCAACAAACAGAAAAAAGACATTCCGAACTTATTTGACTATAAATACCACCGTATGTTCGATTATGAACCGCTAACCGCCGATCTGGCGCCGCGCGGTACCGTCGGCATCCCGCGTGTCCTGAATATGTATGAAAACTACCCATTCTGGGCGGTCTTTTTCAAGGAACTAGGTTACCGCACCGTTCTGTCCCCAAAATCGACGAGACAGATCTACGAACTTGGTATTGAATCGATCCCGAGCGAATCCGAATGCTACCCGGCAAAACTCGCGCACGGTCATATCGAATGGCTGATCCGCCAGGGACTGACCTACATTTTCTATCCGTGCGTTCCTTACGAGCGCAACGAAACCCCGGAAGCGGGAAATCACTACAACTGCCCGATGGTCACATCCTACGCAGAAAACATCAAAAACAACGTAGAATCCCTGACGGATCACAAGGTACATTTCCGGAATCCGTTTATGGCATTTACAAATGAGGAAATCCTGACAAAACGTCTGGTCGAAGAATTTACCAAGGATCAGGCAATCCCGGAGAAGGAGATCCGCGCCGCCGCTCACAAGGCATGGCAGGAACTCATCGCCTCCCGTCAGGATATGGAAAAGAAGGGCGAGGAAGTCATCGCCTGGTTAAAAGAAACCGGACACCACGGCATCGTGCTGGCAGGCAGACCGTACCATGTAGATCCGGAGATCAACCATGGCATTCCGGAACTCATCACTTCCTACGGTTTTGCCGTGCTGACCGAGGACTCCGTCTCCCATTTAGGACGCGTTGACCGTCCGCTGATCGTCACCGACCAGTGGATGTACCACTCC
>NZ_FR895090.1:10955-11501 GCF_000434655.1 Clostridium sp. CAG:43
CCGCCTCTACGAGGCAGCTTCCTATGTGAAGACACAGCCAAACCTGGATCTGATCCAGCTCAACTCCTTCGGATGCGGTCTGGATGCAGTTACTACGGATCAGGTCAATGATATTCTGACCCGCTCTGGCAAAATTTATACGCTGCTCAAGATCGACGAGGTCAACAACCTCGGCGCCGCACGTATCCGTGTGCGCTCCTTAATCGCCGCGATCCGCGTGCGCGAGATGCGCCACTACCATAAACCGATCGTTTCCAGCGCATACAGCCGTGTTTATTTCACGAAGGAAATGAAGAAAAACTACACGATCCTCTGCCCGCAGATGTCGCCGATCCATTTCGACCTCATCGAACCGGCGGTCCGAAGCTGTGGTTACAACCTGGAGGTGCTGCAGAACTCCGACCGTACTGCTATCGACACAGGACTTAAGTACGTCAACAACGACGCCTGTTACCCGTCCCTGATCGTAGTTGGTCAGATCATGGATGCGCTGCTCTCCGGCAAATACGACTTAGAGCATACAGCCGTTATTATGAGCCAGACCGG
>NZ_FR895090.1:11531-13451 GCF_000434655.1 Clostridium sp. CAG:43
CCGTGCCTCCAACTACATTGGCTTTATCCGCCGTGCCTTAGAGCGCGCCGGTATGCCGCAGATTCCGGTTATCTCGTTAAATGCCAACGGCATGGAGACGAATCCGGGCTTCAAGATTACCCTGCCGCTTCTCACCAAGGCAATGCAGGCGGTTGTCTACGGTGACCTCTTCATGCGGGTTCTCTATGCGACCCGCCCATACGAGGCAAAAGCCGGTTCCGCCAATGCCCTGCATGAGAAATGGAAAGCAATCTGCATCAAATCGCTGCAGAAACACTCTTTATCCATGGCAGAGTTTAACCGCAACATCCGCGGTATTATCCATGACTTCGACGAACTTCCGAGACGCGATGTCCAGAAACCGAGGGTTGGCATTGTCGGCGAGATCCTGGTAAAATTCTCCCCGTTAGCAAACAACCACGTGGTAGAGCTTCTGGAAGCCGAGGGTGCCGAGGCTGTAATGCCGGATCTGCTTGATTTCCTGCTTTACTGCTTCTACAACAGCAACTTCAAAGCCGACAATCTGGGCGGCAAGCGTTCCACCGCACACCTGTGCAACATGGGAATCTCCCTGCTGGAGTATTTCCGGCGCACCTGCCGCCGCGAACTGGAACGCAGCACACATTTCCTTCCGCCTGCACGGATTCAGGATCTGGCGTCGATGGCGAAGCATTACGTTTCCCTCGGCAATCAGACCGGCGAGGGATGGTTCCTGACTGGTGAGATGCTGGAATTGATTCACAGCGGCACGACGAACATCATCTGCACCCAGCCGTTCGGCTGCCTGCCGAACCACATCGTCGGAAAAGGCGTCATCAAAGGACTGCGCGCCAGCCATCCGGAGGCGAATATCATCGCCGTAGACTACGATCCGGGTGCCAGCGAAGTCAATCAGCTGAACCGTATCAAACTGATGCTTTCCACCGCACAGAAGAACCTGCCAGAAAGGAAAAAGGAGTCAAGAATTGGATGATTTTGGATTGATTTTGGATAAAATTTCCAGCTGACTTTTAAAGACGTCTGTGCTATAATAAATTTATATGGAGTTTAAGATAGGCTGTGGATTCCATAGCCTATCTTCTATATAGTGGAACAAAAAGACAGACTAAAAGGAGATCTCAGGATGAAATCGAAATTATTCCTCTGCGCGGCTCTGGCTGCGGCTCTCTACGTGATGCCGTCTTATGCAGCTGATTATTCCGCACAGGTTGTGAGTTTTTCTCAGGAGGACCCGGACAACCTCTCCATCGAGCTGACCAGCTCCAAAGTAATTACCGACGATTTTTCATTCAAACTTCCATCCCAGGCATTTTCGAGACTCATCATGGTTCCGAGCGGGGATTCCTACGAGGTATATGAAAAAACAGCCTATGAAGCCAACGGAGGCGGACTTCTCTTCCGCATTCTCGCATTTGAGGACACGCATTACCGCGATTTAAACGGCTGCACCATCTTAGGCTTCTGCGGCAACAAGCTCTTCATTCTGGATCCGCACTACGACGAGCAGTATGCCAGCGACAGCGAAGAATATACACAATGCAAAGAAATCGTGACCTCGATCAAGAAGAGTTTCATTTCCTATATCAAAGACGCCGGGACGGTTGAGTAGCATCGAATCGAATATAAATATGCAAAAAGAACGTCAAATTCTAAGTTTTTCGCTTGGATTTGACGTTCTTTTTTACTTTAAACTCTTCTATTTAAATCAAACGCCTCTTACTGTTTAACCTTCTCCGGATCCACCAGACTAATCAAAATAAACACAGCCCCGCAGACTGCCAGCATAAAGAATCCAACATTCTTAAATACCGGAACCAGCGCCGGAACCATATTCCATGCCACGATCGACACAATCGAAGCCATGATGGTCCAGAAACCTGCCTTGCGGCTGGAGAATTTCGGGCACAGCAGACCGCCGAT
>NZ_FR895090.1:13463-15517 GCF_000434655.1 Clostridium sp. CAG:43
CACAGCAGACCGCCGATGACGATAAACGAAGTACCGATCGCCAGAGAAAGCGCTTTCTGCATCGCGCTTAAAATCGCGCCCATCTGAGTTGCAATCAGATAGGTAACCAAACTGCTGAGTACAACGATTATCTTATTTAAAATATGTTTCTGACGGTCATTCAGCGAAACACCCGGAATCTTTCCGATAATATCCGTGCTGACGGTCGTCGCCAGGCCGATAATCATGGAGCAGCCGGTTCCCATATCAGCCGCCCACAGACCGGACAGCGTGATGCCGCCAAGTACCGGAGGAATGCTCATCAGGATCATCGGCAGTGCCACCGATGCCTCTGCATCCGGCAGAAGCGATGCCAGAATCGAGCCGCCCGCCTTGTACTGCAGGGCGATGATGCCTGACTGGATGATACACATGGCAATGACCATGATAAGGCTCGTCTTTGTGCCGTAGAGGTCCCTTACAAGACCGCTGATGGTCGTGTACTGGCTTCTACGCAGGTAACGGACTGCCAGCATAGAAGAAACAACCGCGCCGATCGCCCATGCTGTATCATACCAGCCTGCCGACAGCCCCACGGTAAAGGCGTTCTCCGCGATACCGATCGTCGAAGCACCGCCGATCGCCAGACCCGCGATACTAGCTGCCACGACAAACGCATTATTTTTTCCTTTATATAAAAGGAAGTTCTCTGAATCCTTTTTCTGGCCGTAAGACACATAGATACTGATGCAAAACAGCAGAAGCACATATAAAATAACTATTAGCAGCGGAATATTCATTACTTCGCGTCTCCATTTTCCTCTGCCTCGCGGCAAATACGCTCGTAGGCTTCCTTTGTCTGCGGGAGCACACTTCCGCCGTACGGAATTACATATACATCTTTTCCGTTAAAGTCTACCTCTGCCAGCAGATCCTTCATATCTTTAAACGATCTTACGCCCATATCCCGAACCAGCTCCGGCTCCATGGAAGACAGAAGCAGCGTCTTCGAACGACGGATGGACTCGCAGGCTGCGTAGAAAATATAGCCGCCGATGGTGAAAGACGCACGCAGTGCCTCATCCAGGCATCCCTTAGAGAGAGGCTTAATCCAGTCGAAGAAATCCTTGGAACCGCTTCCCTCCGGGCATTCCGCCAGCATAATGAGTGTACCGCCCTCTTTGACCGCTCTCGATGCGTTAAACAGCGTCTTGGTGGACTGATAAAAATTCAGATCCTTCGGGAAACCGCCGCAGCTTGCAATTACGACATCTGCCTGATAGTCGATCGGCAGTCCGTATCCCTTCTGTACATAACTGCAGCTTGCCTGCCATGCCTTGTCAAACTCACCACAGAATAAACCGCTGTGGCGGGAAGACGTATCTACCACGATATTAATACCGAACGTAACATGTACCATGGCACCTGCCTCGCGCATATCCAGGTTGATCGGGTTGTTCTCCACCAGACCGCTGCCGACACGCACATCCGTCATCGGTTTCTCCGGATCCAGCGCACGCTCATGGTTCATGCGGATCGTCTCACGGGAAGCAATACCTGGAACGATGCTCTTTCTTCCGCCGCCGTAGCCTGCCATCAGATGGTGCACCGTACCGCCGATGCAGATGACCTTTCTGCCGACTGCCAGCGGATTGACCGATACACGCGTTCCGAAGGACGTCGTACCGATGTATACCAGATCCGGCGCATCGCAGTCATGGTCAGTCACGCTCGCTACATGGTCATAGACAAACTCGCTTGCAAGTTTTCTGCGGTCCTCCGCCGTATTCTTGCGGTGTGTTCCCAGTGCAACCACAACCGCAATCTGGTTATATCCCACGCCCATCTCATCGTGCAGATATTTTACCAGAAGCTCGCAAATCACGTCCTGACGCATCCAGAAACGCGTCATATCACTGATCACGATCGTAACCGGATCGGTCGGTGCAATCAATTCCTTTAACGGCTTCGTGCCAATCACACCATCCGTCACACAATGCAGAAATTCTGCTTTTATATCTTCAATGACCCGCATCTTATTTTCATACAGGTATTTTACACTCTTCGCACCGTCA
>NZ_FR895090.1:15548-23545 GCF_000434655.1 Clostridium sp. CAG:43
CAAAATCAACCGCCGACGTTCCGTACTTTAAATGTACTTGCTCCATTGTCTTTCTCCTTCACATTTCCTCATCTGCGTTAAACAGTTGCGCTTTAAACCACTAAAGTATATAGTAAAGCACCTGTTTTGTCAAGTTTTTCACAAAACAGGTGCTTTATTTTTATAATTTATATGATATTTTTCAATCTCCCCGGTACGCCGCATACATCTGCGTCGTCGCCATATCCGAATGTCCAAGAATCGTCTGAACCGCCCGCATGTCTGCACCTCTCGCAATCAGGTGCGCCGCAAAGGAATGGCGCAGCGTGTGCGGCGTGATATCTTCCTCAATCCCGGCTTTCTCGCCGTAATATTTGATAATCTTCCAGAATCCCTGCCGGCTCATCGCGCCGCCTGTACAGTTGACAAAGAAATAGTCCGATCCCTTTCCGCGAAGCAGGTCGTTTCTCGCATGTTCTAAATACTCCTCCAGCGCTGCTTTCGCCGAACGTCCAAATGGGATCGTCCGCTCCCTCTCCCCGTCGCGACAGACCAGAAATCCAATGTTCATATTGATATCTTCCATCTGGATCCCTATAAGCTCTGACACCCGGATTCCGGTCGCATATAAAAGAGCCAGCATCGCCTTGTCCCGGATCTCCTTCGGCGTCTGCCCGGATGGCTGTGCCAGAAGCGCCGATACCTGATCGACACTCAGGATCACCGGCGCCTTTTTCTCTACTTTCGGCGCATGCAGACTCTCCGCCGGGTTCCGCCGGATGCATGCCTGCATACATTCATAATTAAAAAAAGCTTTCATCGCCGCCATCATCCGTGAAATGGTGGTAGCCGCCTTTCCCTGCTCTTCCATATGAAGAATATATCCATGCAGGCTGGTCTTTGTCACCTTCGCCGCCTCCCGGATCTCTTTCTCCTCCAGATAAGTAATCATCTGCATCAGATCTCTCCGATATGACTGTACGGTATTTTCCGATGCCTGTTTTACCTCCCGCAGGTACTGTTCAAATCTGTCTACTTCCCCTCTCATACTTCCCCAATCTATTCTCGTAACCATTTCCGCCATTCTTTTATTCACGGCATTTTCTGCCAAAGCCCCAGCCTGCGGGGCAGATATCGTTTCGCGGCAATCCTATTGATTCCTCCATCTGAACCATCCATTCTCCTGAGGTTTTCTCACCCTATCTGCAACTTACCTTCTTCTCCACAAACAGGGCTTTTATCGTCCGCAGGTATCATTATATCTACATTTTCCCATAAAATCAAACATAATTTTCCCCACTTTTCCTACATTTTTCGACTGATTTACATAAAAATACAACATATGGTACGTCCACTTTTTTCACCCCCATATGTTGTAAATTTTGAATTATATTTTTATTCAGACAGCCCCATTAAAATGGGCAGTGTGAGACCAGTAATGATACAAAACCAGGATTCAGCCACACTTCCAGCGCAGTTCCCATCCCCAGCACCAATAAAAGGATTAAAAATCCAGCCGTCCGTATCCGCCTCTCCTTTGCAAGCGCCCAGGAAAGAAGCAGCCAGAACACAGGAATATAAAACACCACCTGTGGAAATAACGTCGCCACAAATACAGGCAGTCCCCAAAAACCGCCCCAGCCAGTAAATCCTGCCAGCAGCCATGCCTGCTCCAGACCTAAGACGAGACAAGCACCCCACGCAGCCAGGCATGCGACCGGCGTCATACCTGCCAGCCACAGCATCAGCGCCATCCCTGACCGCTGCAGCCAGACCTGAAAAAACAAAGTTCCCCGGCTGGCTGCCTTCATTCCGGCGTTTAGATGCCACCCGGCACCCGATGGATCTCCCATTTCTTGTCCAAGCCTCGCTGCCAGCACACTTTCCAGCCCGGCATGTCCGCTCCCGGACGAAATTTGAAAACAAACGGCTGCTATCGTCCCCAATACAATCCCAAGGATCCAAAAAAACACTGATACATCCCAGGTACTTAAAGCCGGAAGCCGGAATCTCCTTTTCACATGCAATCCCTGCCTATTCCTTTGTTACCTTATCTGTATTCAGTGTTTTTTATAATATGCCTTTATATCTGCCTCTATATGCTGTTAGCTTCATGCGTCTTTCAGCGTCTAATCCATATATTTATTTCATCACAGATGCTCACAGTGCTTCGCTAATCCTTATTTTTACTTCTGTCCTGCTTTGCAGGCATACGCCAGAATCGCGGACACAGTCTTTCCATCCGTCAGCTCTCCTGCGTAGATCCGTTTCAAAAGGTCGGAAAGTTCCCACGCCTCTACCTCAATCTCCTCGTCCGGGTCAAGATGCTGATGGGTTTTCTTGAGATCGCGTGCCAGAAAAATATCCAGCGCCTCATCACAGAACGCGATCGTTGTGTTGACGCTCATCAGATATTCCAGATGGTCACAACGGTAGCCCGTCTCCTCCTCCAACTCGCGGTACGCGCAGTCAATCTTCGCCTCATCCGGCGAATCCAGCTTACCAGCCGGAATCTCCAGTGTATAGCGGTCCAGCGCATTGCGGTACTGACGCACCATGAGAATCTTCCCATCCTCCGTAACCGGAAGCACCGCTGCCGCGCCGTCATGATGGATAAAATCCCATTTTGCCTGATGTCCGTTTACCTCGACGGTATCTTCGTACATTTTCAAGATGGTTCCCTGATATTTTAACTCTCGTTTCAGACGTTTGACCGGCACGGACTCCAGCGATGCCTGCTTTTCTACTTTCTGTTCCATATTTCCTCACCCTTATGTCCAGGTTCCTTCTGGGTTCTTTTTCAACATTTTTTCACTATTTCAGGTCGATGCACTTCTCATAGCATGCGTCACATGCCTTGATAACCGCATTCCGCAAACCATACTCCTCCAGGACGCTGACCGCGTAGATCGTCGTGCCGCCCGGCGAGCAGACATCATCTTTGAGCGCGCCCGGATGCTTGCCGGTCTCGAGTACCATCTTCGCACTGCCGACAACGCCCTGCGCCGCCATCCGGTAAGCCACATCTCGCGGCATGCCGTACTTAACGCCCGCATCTGCCAGCGCCTCGATGAACATATAGATGTATGCCGGTGCACTGGAACTGATACATACAACCGCATTCATCATATATTCCGGAACGATCTCCATCATACCAAAAGATTCAAAGAAATTGCTGATCATCTGCTTTTCTGTCTCTTCAAACAGCTTCTTGTCGTAGCAGACACCTGTCATACCCTCGCCGATCAGCGCCGGCGTGTTCGGCATCGCACGCACGATACGGCGGTCACCGCCCAGCTTCTCGTTGACACTGTCAATCGTGATACCCGGTGCAATCGAAATAATAATATTTTCTTTCGTTACATGGTCCTTGATATCTGCCAGTACATTGTCATAAAACTGCGGTTTTATAGCTAATACGATATATTTTGCATTTTCCGCACAATCCTGGTTTGTGTCAACCGCCTTGACACCTGTCTCTTTCTCTATCTGTGCCACTCTCCGGCGGTTCAAATCCGTAAAAGTGATGTCTTCCGTTTTATATTTGTTCAGCAGGCTTCGCATGATCGCATAGCCGATATTTCCCATTCCGATAAAACCAATTTTCGCCATAATCTTTGTCTCCCTCCATCTGCCATCCGGCACTTCCCTGCCGGATGATCCTCCATTTGTTGTCTGACTGCAGCTACTCTTTCCAACAGCCACATCTGGCTTTCTATTCAGCATCTTGATAACGGTTCAATCTTCTTACCATTACGCCACAATAAATGCATGAAGCTGCTAAATAATCACTATTTTTCAACTCTATCATGCTATAATACTCGTCTTTTGGACAGTTTGCAAGCGAAATTTCTCCGCCTGCCTTCACGCTCACGACCCTTTATTTTACCCTGCTCATGCAAATTTTCAGTCTGTCCGAAAAACAGAGTTTCCGTTTTCCGCTTCATGAAAAAAACCTGTATTTTTCTGTATTTCTTTCTCTCTCAAAAAAGATGTAAAGAATATGCCTTGCCACATTCGGGCGTCTCGCGCGGTCGCTTGCGACATGTTTCTGCTTCGCGCGAGTGCGCATCCTCGCGGAGCGTTTTTTTGTTTCATAGGACGCAATTTCCCATGAAACAAAAAAGTCTTATGAATGTAATGTATCTTCATCCATAAGACTTTTATTTTCATGCTCAAGTTTACTCCATGCAGCCCTGCTGCCGGGTTTTATTTGGCGTACTCGGTAACTCTCGATTCACGGATTACATTGACCTTGATCTGTCCCGGATACTGTAACTCTTCCTGAATCCGCTTTGAAATCTCTCTCGCCATCAGAACCATATCATCGTCGCTGACCTGTTCCGGTACAACCATGATACGCACCTCGCGACCTGCCTGAATTGCGTAGGATTTATCAACACCCTTATAGGAGTTCGTGATATCCTCCAGCTGTTTCAGACGGTTGGTATATGTTTCCAGAGTCTCTCGTCTCGCACCTGGACGTGCCGCTGAAATCGTATCAGCTGCCTGTACCAGACATGCAATCAAGCTCTGTGGCTCTACATCGCCGTGATGGGCTTCCACTGCATTGATAACGGTTGCGGACTCTTTGTACTTCTTACAGAGCGCCACACCCAGTTCTACGTGGGTTCCCTCCTGCTCGTGATCGACTGCCTTTCCAATATCATGTAATAAACCTGCACGTTTGGCGGTCCGTACATCGACGCCCACCTCAGCCGCCAGAAGTCCGGCTAACTGTGCAACCTCAATCGAATGCTTCAATGCATTCTGACCGTAGCTTGTCCGGAATTTCATCTTACCAAGCAGCTTGACAAGTTCCGGATGGATACCATGAATGCCAACTTCCAGAAGAGCCGCTTCGCCCTCCTCGCGCATCATGTTTTCCACTTCTTTCTGTGCCTTCTCTACCATCTCTTCGATTCTGGCCGGATGAATCCGTCCATCCACAATCAGACGTTCCAGTGCAATACGCGCTACCTCTCTCCGGATTGGATCGAAGCCAGACAGGACAACTGCCTCCGGCGTATCGTCGATGATCAGTTCCACGCCCGTCAGAGTCTCCAGTGTACGAATATTTCTTCCCTCACGTCCGATAATTCGTCCCTTCATCTCATCATTCGGAAGCTGTACGACTGATACGGTTGTCTCAGCCACATGATCCGCAGCACAGCGCTGAATCGCTGTCACCACATAATCCTTGGCTTTCTTCTCTGCTTCCTCTTTCGCTTTCGCCTCAAGATCTTTGATCAGCTTCGCCGTATCATGCTTTACATCTTCTTCCACGGAACGCAGCAGATATTCCTTTGCCTGTTCAGAGGTTAAACCGGAGATCTTCTCCAGTTCCAGCATACCTTTCTCATAGAGAGCCTCTGCCTCCGCAGTCTTTCTCTTGAGTGCCTCCTCCTTGACATTCATACCCGCTTCACGCTTTTCCATCGCTTCTGCTTTTTTGTCCAGGTTTTCTTCTTTGCTCAGTACACGTCTTTCATAGCGCTGAAGCTCAGCTCTTCTTTCCTTTGTTTCTTTCTCAAGCTCATTCTTTGTCTTTAACGACTCTTCCTTCGCTTCAAGGAGAGCTTCTCGCTTCTTTGTCTCAGCAATTTTCAATGCTTCATCTATTATTTCCCTGGATCGTTCTTCTGCGCTTCCAATCTTCGCCTCATATGTCTTCTGGCGATGCTGGTTCGCAACGATCCAAGTAATAGCTGCTACAATAACACCTGTAACGATAACCGCAATTATTACTTGTGACACAGGAGCACCTCCTTATTTAGTTTTCATTGTACGAAAATACAATACTATAATTTTAAACGGTTTTATACAGTATGTCAAGCAGAATAAGCGCTTCCTACCAGCTTCCTGAGACGCCTTCAGACAGCGTTCTGTTCTGTTTCATAATACATTTGCACGTTCACAGTCATGAAACAAAATCCATTCAAAATTATCTTTGGTAAATGACTCTGCACCTGAAAGTCAACTAAGTGCATCCTCCTGCTCCTTCATCTCTCTCCGGATATCTTCCCATGAAAATCCCCGCCTCATCAGATAGGCAATGATCTTTTTTTCCTCCTCCGGCGCTGTCTCTCCCGCCCTATAATGCTTCTTCTCAAGCAAGACGCGGATTGCCTCGCCCGAATCATGTTCTGTCTCTTCCAGCTGCTCCCGGATGATCTCTCGCGATATGCCTTTTCGCTGCAGGTAAAGCTTCAATTCCGCCTGGCTTTTCCGCTTTCCATGAACCTGCAGGTAATTCGCCGCATATCTGGCATCGTCCACAAAATGATATTCCTGCAAAAAGCCAATCGTCTCCTGCACGATCGAATCCGGATACCCGTCCTGGAAAAGGCGGCGGCACATTTCTCCTTCCGTCCGGTCCTGCACCTTCAAAAGATTCAGCGCCCGCTCATGTGCCCGGCGGCTTAAAAGATCCAAAAGCTCTCTCTCCGTTCTTTCTTCCAAAACCGCGCCCTCACAGACACCGTATTTTTCTAATTCCCCATTATATAAAAGAAAGGCAAAGTCCTCATCCGTGAAAACTTTGCACTTTCTCTTATCCAGGGATTCTACGCGTTCAATCCGCATATACAGCCCCTTTTCATAGCTACAGTTCACACGCTGCCAGCTGTAACTTTTCCTGTTACTGTTCACACATATGTGCCCTGTAACAGGATTTTGCTCTATTTTTCGTCCTCTGCGTCCACTCCTACCGGCGGAAGCTCCGTCGGTGCTTCCTTGGACGCCTCCGGCATCATCGTGTCTTCGGAAAGTCCGTATTTGACACGTACCTTGTTCTCAATCTCAAGGCAGATTTCCGGATTTGCTGCCAGGAAATTCTTCGCGTTCTCGCGTCCCTGACCGATCTTGCTGCCCTCATAAGCATACCAGGCGCCGCTCTTCTCCACGATGTTCTCCTTCGCCGCCAGATCCAGGATATCGCCCTCACGGGAAATACCTTTTCCGAACATGATATCAAACTCTGCCTCACGGAATGGCGGAGCAATCTTGTTCTTCACAACCTTGATGCGGACACGGTTTCCAATCACTTCGCCGCCCTGCTTCAGAGACTCAATCCGGCGGACATCCATGCGGACAGAAGAATAGAACTTGAGTGCCCGTCCACCGGTCGTAACCTCCGGGTTTCCGAACATGATACCAACCTTCTCACGCAGCTGGTTGATAAAGATAACGATACAATTTGAACGGCTGATTGCTGCGGTCAGCTTTCTGAGTGCCTGCGACATCAGACGTGCCTGCAGACCTACGTGGGAATCACCCATCTCGCCGTCAATCTCTGCCTTCGGAACCAGTGCGGCAACCGAGTCCACAATCACGATATCGATCGCACCGGAGCGCACCATCGTCTCGGTAATCTCAAGCGCCTGCTCGCCGTTGTCCGGCTGGGAGATATACAGATTATCGATATCAACACCGATCTTCTTCGCATATGCCGGATCGAGTGCGTGCTCTGCATCGATAAATCCAGCGATACCGCCTCTCTTCTGTACTTCTGCCACCATATGCAGGGCAACCGTCGTCTTACCACTGGACTCAGGTCCGTATACCTCGATGATTCGTCCCTTCGGAACACCGCCCAGTCCCAGTGCAATATCCAGGCTCAGGGAGCCGGTCGGAATCGTCTCTATATTCATATTCGCACCAGAATCACCCAGCTTCATCACTGAGCCTTTTCCGTATGCTTTCTCAATCTGTGTCAACGCAGCATCCAATGCTTTCAGCTTGTCTTCTTTATTCATCTTTCCCTCCAAAACGCCGCTCCGCGGCCAATCACGAACAAATGTTCTAAACTTAGTTCTATCATAGCGGATCCGGCTGTAAATGTCAACTGTTTTCTTTTGGTTTTCCCCCGGACGCACTGCAGGATGCTGCCGGATCTATAACCTGATTCTGCGATTCAAAGTATCTACAATTATATCATTTTCCGGCTGGTTCTGTCTATTATTTTGCCGAGAAAAGCTGCTACCCGAACTGTGTCGTACGGAATTTTCAGTTCAGAA
>NZ_FR895090.1:23597-31282 GCF_000434655.1 Clostridium sp. CAG:43
ACCATTACTATTCACACAAAACCTTCCGTTGCAAAAATGCCTGCCTGTACACGTCATCTGGCACCGCCCCGCTTCTACTCTAACAGCCGCCCGATATCCAGCGCCCCCCAGCCCTGTTGGTTGCGCGGCAGCCCCAGATCCACTGCCCGCTCTTTAAAGCGAAGCTTCACATCCCGGTTCGTCATGTCCGGGTTCTGCTCCAGCAGAAGCGCCGCCGCCCCCGCGACAAGCGGCGTAGACATGGACGTCCCGCTTTTAAAACGGTACCCGTTCCGCCGCAGGTTACAGCTCACAATCCGTGATCCAGGCGCCACAATGTCCGGCTTGCAGATACAGGCGTCCGTCGGACCCCGCCCCGAATAGTCCACCATCCGGCTGCCTGCCACCTCTACCTCCCGGTCATCATCCGCACATCCCACCGTGATGACCTTCCGGCTGATCCCCGGCGTTGTGATCGTGTGCGCGGCTGGACCATTATTTCCCGCTGCCACCACGACCACATACCCGGCATCCCACGCCGCATCGACACCGCGCACCAGCGCCGAATCTTCGCTCATTCCCTTCGGTGTAAAGGAGCCAACCGATATATTGATAATCCGGATCCCGTACTGGCTGCCATTCTGGCGCACCCAGCGAAGCCCTGCCAGCACATCCGATACATACCCATTTCCCCTCTGATCCAGCACTTTCAGGCAGACCAGCTGCGCCCCCGGCGCCACACCCTGATAGCGTCCCGCCGACGCCGTGCCGCTGCCGGCAATCATCCCTGCCACATGCGTTCCATGCCCATTGTCATCATACGGCTGCTGTTTTTTCTTAAGGAAATCCCGAAATCCGTAAACGCAATTTTCCAAATCCGGATGCAGAAATACCCCTGTGTCCAGGATCGCCACCCCGACGCCTTTTCCTGTCAGTCCTCGTCTGTACGCCTCATTGCAATGAATCCATTCTCTCGCCCGGTTCACAGGAAAAAGCCCCCATATTCTTCCCTTACTGTTAGAATATGGGGGCTTTCGCCTTATGTGAATGCAGCCTCTTATTTGTGGAAGCTGTAATAGACGGTTCCGCCTGCCAGTCCACCGCGGAACTGCGCCAGCTCACTGACCGTCACCAGCTGATAGCCGCGCTCCACAAGCGCCGGAATGATCGTGACTGCCGCGTCACCGGAAGCATTGTAAAGCTCATGCATCAGAACCACCGAGCCATCTTTTACCTGGTTTAACACGGTCTGCACCGATGAAGCCGCATTGCGCGTCTTCCAGTCCAGCGTATCCACATTCCAGAGTACGATCGGCTGGCTGATATTGGCAAGCACAGTGCTGTTTTTTCCACCGCCCGGAAGACGAACTGTTTTCGGTGCCTCGCCTGTGATCGCGGCAACCGCCTGATTGCAGGCCTCCACCTGCTGACGAATCTCCTGTGCACCTAACTTCTGGAGATACTTGTGATCCTGCGTGTGATTTCCAATCTCATGCCCATTGGCATACATCCGCTGAATCTCACTCTTATAGGAATTCACACGGTTTCCGAGCACATAAAAGGTCACACGGCCGCCGTACTGTTCCGCGCAATCCATGATGCGGTTTCCAACCGGGGCATACGGACCATCATCAAAGGTCAGTGCCACCATCGGTGCATTCGGATCGATATAACGACCGCCGCTGGCTACCATTCCATCCGGAACCTGGCTGTCCCCCTGCTCCGTTCCCTGCGTTTCAGAAGCAGTCTGTCCGTTATTTCCTGTCTCCTGGTTCTCTGTTGTCTGCTGTCCTTCCGCTGCGCCAGCATGATTCTCGCTGCCAGCAGCCGTCTGTGCATCCCCCGCCTCATTCTGGGAACCGGACGCCTGCTCCCGCCTCTGAATCAGCTCCATATCCGATGCCGGTCCGGACGGCACATCATCCGCATATGCCGCAAACGACGCCCCTACCGTACAGACCGCCGTAAGTAACAGTGCTGCTGCTCTCATTTTCCATGTTTTTCTCATACCGCTCCAAACCCTCCAAATTGTTTTCTTTTTCTTCTGCCATTCCGATGCAATCCGGAACAGCCGACCATGTGACATACTCACGTACAATGGTTTTATTATATCACACTCTTCCTTTATTAAGAACACTTCGTCCCATTTTACTTCTTACATTTTTCTGACAAGGTTAGTGTTCACGCATACGTGCCCAGTAACGGAATTTGCCGTGGCTTCGCATTTAAATACGGCAAATTCCTGCTGCCACCACGTTCTCTTATGACACTTTCGATTCCAAATGTGCCTGCCTGTAAACAGTTCCAAAGAATATTCATAAGTATTTTTAATAAATATTTCATGTTGTGTAATACACCTAATATATGCTATGATAAAAATGATGTCGTTACGCATCACAACGCGTGCAACGTAACACATGGAGTTTATTGACAAAAGAGTTGAAAGGAAGTAACAAATGGGCGGATTTTTTGGTGTCACATCAAAAACAAACTGTACACTGGATCTTTTTTTTGGTACGGACTATCATTCCCATCTGGGAACACGACGCGGTGGTATGGCGGTTTATGGAGAAAACGGTTTCAGCCGTTCTATCCACAATATCGAGAATTCCCCGTTCCGTACAAAATTTGAGCACGATGTCGATGAAATGCAGGGTAACATGGGCATCGGCTGTATCTCAGATATGGAACCGCAGCCTCTGTTAATTCAGTCGCACTTAGGAAGCTATGCCATCACCACAGTCGGCAAGATCAATAATGAAAAAGAGCTGATTCAGGAAGCATTTAAGAAAGGGCATATTCATTTCATGGAAATGAGCGGCGGCAAGATCAATGCAACCGAGCTGGTCGGCGCCATCATCAGTCAGGCAGATTCCCTTGTTGAAGGTCTGAAACTGGCACAGGAAAAAATCAAGGGTTCCATGACCATTCTCCTGCTGACCCCGGAGGGCATCTATATCTCCCGCGACCGCCTCGGACGTACCCCGGCGATCATCGGACACAAGGACGGTGCGTTCTGTGTTTCCTTTGAAAGCTTTGCATACATCAACCTTGGATACACGGACTACAAAGAACTGGGACCGGGCGAGATCGTCCGCATGAACGCCGACGGCGTAGAGGTACTCAGCCCGGCACGCAAGGAAATGAAAATCTGTTCTTTCTTGTGGGTTTACTACGGTTATCCGACCTCCTGCTACGAGGGAATCAACGTCGAGGAAATGCGGTACCACTGCGGTCGTATGCTTGCCAAACGCGATCATTCCGACGCCGATCTGGTAGCCGGCATCCCGGATTCCGGTATCGCGCATGCAGTCGGCTACGCCAATGAATCCGGCATTCCATTTGCCCGTCCATTCATCAAATATACCCCGACCTGGCCGCGTTCCTTCATGCCGACCACCCAGAGCCAGAGAAACCTGATCGCACGTATGAAGCTGATCCCGGTAGACGCCCTGATCCGCGACAAGAGCCTGCTCTTAATCGACGATTCCATCGTCCGCGGCACCCAGCTCGGCGAAACAACCGAATTCCTGTATCAGAGCGGTGCCAAGGCAGTACATATCCGTCCGGCTTGTCCGCCGCTGCTGTTTGGATGTAAATATCTGAACTTCTCCCGCTCCAATTCCGAGCTGGACCTCATCACACGCCGCATCATCCGCGACCGTGAGGGCGACAATATTTCCCAGGAGCTTCTGGATGATTACGCAAACCCAGACAGCCAGAATTATAAGGAAATGGTCGAAGAAATCCGTAAACGCTTAAACTTTACCTCCCTGCAGTTCCACCGCCTCGACGATTTAATCGAATCGATTGGTCTGGAACCGTGCAAGCTGTGTACATATTGCTGGAACGGAAAAGAATAATGTTGTAGAATACGTTTCTATGATAACCAAAATGGCAGCCCATCAATTTCTGCTGATGAGCTGCCATCTTTATTCTGTTAATTCTCTGCCAATCGTTTTATCAGCACCGTGCCTTTATAGTTTATACAAGCACACCGCCAATACCCACATCACTTCTGCCCTGTCACCATCATATAACGGTTATGTGCGTCCTTCAGACAGGCAATGAGCGGCTTCTGAGTCAGTGCAAAATACCTTTCCCGGATACTCTGCTGCATCTCGTCCAAATCCGTTTTCAAACTCTTTCCAAGCAGCATCGACACAACAAAATTGCGCGTCACCGACAAAATCGTATTGCACTCCAGATCAAGAATCTTTCCCGTCGCCCGTTCTACTACAAAACTCACATAAAACTCGCCGTGCAGGCTGTAAATCGCGTCCTCCTTGCTCGGTTTCGCCTGACCTACAACCAGAATCGTATCATCCTTATACATTATATCGTTTCCCCTTTTCTTTGGAACTGCCCTGATAAAAGCAGTTTCATCCATATACTGGTTTTATGATACCATGTTCTTAGGAAAGGTACAAGCCACGCTTCCTCGAAACCATATAAAATATGTAGGATTACAATACATCGTAAAAGGAACCAAACGCTCTCACGAGAAAAGGGATCGAAATCGATCCCTTTTCTCACTCTTCTTAGGTTAACAAGTATGGTTAACAAATAGTTAACAAGTAATTAACAAATGATGTACTTTTTACTGCTTTTCACCACATCTAACCACCCTTAAAACCCTTGAAAAATCAATAATTTTTAGAATTTCCCAGCCTTCGCAGCTTCCTCAATACCTACCGCAACCGCCACAGTAGCGCCGACCATCGGGTTATTACCCATACCAATCAGACCCATCATCTCTACATGAGCCGGTACAGAAGAAGAACCTGCGAACTGTGCATCGGAGTGCATACGTCCCATGGTATCAGTCATACCGTAAGAAGCCGGACCTGCTGCCATGTTATCCGGGTGAAGGGTACGTCCTGTACCGCCGCCGGATGCTACGGAAAAGTATTTCTTGCCTTTCTCTACGCATTCCTTCTTATATGTACCTGCTACCGGATGCTGGAAACGGGTCGGGTTGGTGGAGTTACCGGTGATGGAAACGTCTACGCCCTCTTTCCACATGATCGCTACACCCTCGGTAACGTCATTTGCACCATAACAGTTTACTTTCGCACGAAGTCCCTTGGAGTAAGATTTTCTCCACAGTTCTTTCACTTCGCCTGTGTAATAATCCATCTCTGTCTCTACATATGTAAAGCCGTTGATACGGGAAATGATCTGAGCCGCATCTTTGCCAAGACCGTTTAAGATAACGCGAAGCGGTTTTTTACGAACTTTGTTTGCTTTCTCTGCGATACCGATCGCACCCTCTGCGGCTGCAAAGGACTCATGACCTGCCAGGAAGCAGAAGCAGTCGGTCTCTTCTTCCAGAAGCATCTTACCTAAGTTTCCATGTCCCAGACCTACTTTACGCTGATCTGCTACGGAACCCGGAATACAGAATGCCTGCAGTCCCTCACCGATCGCTGCCGCCGCATCGGCAGCTCTGCGGCAGCCTTTCTTGATTGCGATTGCCGCGCCTACCGTGTAAGCCCAGCACGCATTTTCAAAACAGATTGGCTGGATCTTCTTTACCTGATCGTATACATCCAGTCCGGCATCCTTCGTGATCTTCTCAGCTTCTTCGATCGAAGCAATGCCATAGCTATTTAATACGGAATTGATCTTGTCAATTCGTCTCTCGTATGATTCAAATAATGCCATTGTGATGTTCCTCCTTAACTATGTACCCTGTGATTATTCCTGTCTCGGATCGATAATCTTAACCGCATCGTCTACACGGCCGTACTGACCTTTTGCCTTCTCATATGCAGTGGTCGGATCGTCGCCCTTCTTGATGAAGTCGGTCATCTTACCTAAGTTTACAAACTGGTAACCAATGATCTGATCTTCTTCATCCAGTGCAATTCCTGTTACATAGCCTTCTGCCATCTCAAGGTAACGCGGACCTTTTTTCAGAGTTCCGTACATCGTACCTACCTGAGAGCGGAGTCCTTTTCCAAGGTCTTCAAGGCCGGCACCAATCGGAAGCCCCTCTTCAGAAAACGCACTCTGCGTTCTGCCATATGCGATCTGGAGGAACAGCTCACGCATGGCGGTGTTGATTGCATCACAGACAAGGTCTGTATTTAATGCTTCCAGTACGGTTCTTCCCGGAAGAATCTCTGCTGCCATCGCTGCAGAATGGGTCATACCAGAACATCCGATCGTCTCTACCAGAGCCTCCTGAATGATACCTTCCTTAACATTCAGGGTCAGCTTACAAGCACCCTGCTGCGGCGCACACCAGCCAACACCGTGTGTTAAACCGGAAATATCCTTTACTTCTTTGGACTTAACCCACTTTGCCTCCTCCGGGATCGGAGCAGCGCCGTGATTTACGCCCTGGGCTACTGGACACATATTTTCTACTTCTTGTGAATAAATCATTGTAAGACTCCTTTCGAAATGATTGGATTTTGTACTTTGTTAATTTTATCACATCAATCCTGTCCCTATTATCTCACGAAATTCTCAATTCGTCCATAGGTTTTTTGTAACTTTTCAGACGGTTTTCTCATCTTTCTTTCTCTCCAAAAAAACATACAAAAACACGACAAAACTAACGAACAGAATACATCCCTTTACCATGCTGGAAATACTTAACGCCCACCAGATACCGCTAAGTCCCATCACAGAGGACAACAACACCGCCACTGGGATGCGCGCGGAGGTAAAGGTCACGCTGATGATCGACGGATACAGCGTTCGCCCCAGACCGGAAAACGCACCGATCGAGGTCTGTTCCACCATCATAAACATCTGGCTCAGTCCCACGATCCGCAGGTAATTGACGCCGATCGCCATGACCTCTTCTTCCTGCAAAAAGATCGAGAACAGCGGACGCGCCATTCCGATCAGCAAAAATGTCGTGCAGAGTCCCCACGCCGCCGTCATCGCGATCGCACAGAAATAGCCGCGGCGCACACGGTCATACCGCTTCGCCCCATAATTCTGTCCGAGGAATGCATTGACTGCCGCCGAAAAGCCATCTCCGACCATCCAGGAAACGGATTCAATCTGACTGCCAACACGCTGTGCCGCCACTGCCAGATCACCCCATCCGGTGATAAGGCGGGTCAGAATCATCGAAATTCCTGCGTAAATCAGATTCTGCACCGCCGACGGCACACCGATCCGCACGATCTCCCTCCAAACTTTCACCGGAACCAGCACCCAGAGACGCAGATGCGGAAACAGCACCTTTTCCCGCAGGACTGCCTTGAAAAACAGGAGGCTTACGAGCGCCTGTGCCGTAACCGTCGCAGCCGCTGCTCCGCTGACTCCCAGTTCCGGAAATGGTCCGATTCCAAAGATCAGCACCGGATCCAGCACAACATTGAAGACAAGCCCCGCCACGTTGACGATAAACGGTGTCCGGCTGTTTCCCGCCGCCGTCAAAAGTCCAGTCAAGATCGCATTTAGATAAGAAAAGATCACAAGCCCACAGGCGATCCGCACATACCATTCTGCCTGTGCAATCACCTCCGGGCTGTTTAATTTAAAAAATCCAATTAACCGACTGGCTCCAAAGATCGAAACCAGCCCATACAGCACGGCAAACAAAATTCCCAACTGCAGCGCACCTCTCGCATACTGCGCCGCACTTTCATTTTCTCCCGCACCAAGACAATGGGCGGTCTTTACCTGACCGCCCGTCCTCGCCAAAATCGCAAATCCCTGTGAAAACCAGGTATACATAC
>NZ_FR895090.1:31333-38811 GCF_000434655.1 Clostridium sp. CAG:43
CCCCGAGGCGTCCGATCCACGCCATATCAGTCAGATTGTAAAGCATCTGAACCAGAGAGGTCGCCATGATCGGAAGCGCCAGCCGGGTCAGTGCCGGGGCGATTGCTTCATTCAGCAAATCTACATGATGAGATTTCATTATTTTGCAGAAAGATACTCGTCGATGCCTCTTGCACCTGCTCGTCCGGCTTCCATCGCGAGAATAACCGTAGCCGCGCCAGTCACTGCGTCGCCTCCGGCGTAAACGCCCTCTTTCGTTGTCTTTCCATTGCTCTCATCCGCCACGATACATCTCCAGCGGTTGATCTCCAGACCTTTGGTTGTATTGGAAATCAGCGGGTTCGGAGAAGTACCCAGCGCCATGATAACGGTATCTGCATCGATCGTGAAATCAGAACCGACCACCTCAACCGGACGTCTTCTTCCAGATTCATCCGGCTCGCCAAGCTCCATACGGCGGCATACGATGCCTTTGACCCATCCATTCTCATCCTCGAGAATCTCAACCGGGTTGGTCAGAAGGTCAAAATGGATGCCCTCCTCTTTTGCGTGATGTACTTCCTCCACACGTGCCGGAAGCTCTTTCTCACTTCTTCTATATACAATATGTACTTCTGCACCGAGACGCAGAGCCGTTCTTGCCGCATCCATCGCTACGTTTCCGCCGCCGACTACAACTACCTTCTTCGATTCCATGATCGGTGTGTCATAATCATCGCGGAATGCCTTCATCAGGTTATTTCTGGTCAGGTACTCATTTGCGGAAAATACGCCGTTGGCATTTTCACCCGGAATACCCATGAACTTCGGAAGTCCGGCACCAGAACCGATGAAGACTGCCTGGAAACCTTCTTCATCCATCAGCTCGTCGATTGTGATAGATTTTCCGATAACTACGTTTGTCTCAATCTTAACGCCCAGCTTGCGGACATTCTCGATCTCCGTCTGTACAACGCCGCTCTTCGGAAGACGGAACTCCGGAATGCCGTAGGTCAATACTCCGCCCGGCTCATGAAGTGCCTCGAAAATGGTTACTTCATAGCCCAGTTTTGCCAGATCGCCTGCACAGGTCAGACCTGCAGGACCGGAACCGATGACTGCTACCTTCTTTCCGTTTGTCTTCTCCGGCGCTGCCGGTACAAAACCATGCTCACGGGACCAGTCTGCCACGAAGCGCTCAAGTTTACCAATGGAAACCGCCTCGCCCTTGATACCGCGCACACACTGTCCCTCACACTGGGATTCCTGTGGGCAGACACGTCCACAGACTGCCGGAAGTGCCGAAGAAAGTGCGATGACTTTCGCTGCCTCCTCAATATTTCCCGCTTTTACTTCCTGGATAAACGCCGGAATATTGATGGAAACCGGGCATCCAGCGATACATTTTGCATT
Organism: Clostridium sp. CAG:43; assembly: GCF_000434655.1. Lineage (NCBI taxonomy): Bacteria > Bacillati > Bacillota > Clostridia > Eubacteriales > Clostridiaceae > Clostridium > Clostridium sp. CAG:43. The sequence continues at coordinate 32,726 of NZ_FR895090.1, forward strand.
TTTACAGTTCAGACATCTCTCAGACTCCGCAACTGCTTCTTCCATATTATAGCCGAGACATACCTCTTTAAAATTAGTCGCACGTACCTTCGGATCCTGCTCTCTGACCGGCACCTTTTTCATCATATCTCTCTTTGCTTCCATTATTTGTCACCTCCGCACTGTCCGCATCCGCCGTGATGAGTATCGCCCTCTTTCAAGCGCAGCATCGCTCTGCCTTCCTGAGTCTTATAAATTCTCTGACGTTCCATCGCCTCGTCAAAATTAACAAGATGTCCATCAAACTCCGGTCCGTCTACGCAGGCAAATTTGACCTGGTCGCCTACGGTGACACGACAGGCACCGCACATACCGGTTCCATCTACCATGATCGGGTTCAGGCTGACAATCGTCGGAATCTCCAGTTTTTTCGTCAGCAGGCAGACAAATTTCATCATGATCATCGGTCCGATTGCAACACAGACATCGTACTTGCGTCCCTGTTTTTCAACTAAATCCTCGATGACACCTGTAACCATACCTTTAATGCCAAAGCTGCCATCATCGGTTGTGATGTAAAGGTTTCCGGCTGCCTTCTCCATCTCCTCGGTCAGGATCAGCAGATCTTTGGTCTTAGAACCTACGATAACATCTACATCAATGCCGTGCTCATGCATCCATTTTACCTGCGGATAAACCGGAGCCGCACCGACGCCGCCGGCTACGAAGAGGTATTTCTTCTTTTTCAGCTCTTCTACATCCTCATGGATAAACTCGGACGGATTTCCAAGCGGTCCTACGAAATCATGGAATGCATCCCCAGCCTTGAGGGTGCTCATCTTCTCGGTAGAAGCTCCCACGGTCTGGAATACGATCGTGATCGTTCCTGCCTGACGGTCAAAATCACAGATGGTCAGCGGGATTCTCTCGCCCTCTTCGCCCATCTTGACGATGACAAATTCGCCCGGCTCACATGCACGCGCTACACGCGGTGCTTCTACAACCATCAGATAAATCTTATCTGCCAGTTTTTCAGCTTTTAAAATCGGGTACATTCTATTCCTCCTTACTGATATATGAACATTTTATTGTTTGACTTTTCAGAATTCTCAATTATTTTACCACTTTGTCCTATTTTTGACAACCTTAGAGCGATTCCTTTTCCAGCTTCCGATATTCCCTGAATTCATAGCACAAATTGAAAAATGTCTGCTCGCCGCTTCGTCTTACCAGTTCCCAGCCTTCTTTCTCCAGATCAACCATGTGTGTGTCTGCCACATAGGAAAAATCAATCCAGGTGATCTGCGCTGTGTCGCAGAACGGAAGGAACTGCCGGTAAACCGACTCGCCGCCGATGATGACGACATCCACATCTGTCAGATGTTTTTCCTGTTTCAGCTCGTCAATCCGCACCAGCGCCTCCTCGACACTGTGGCAGATCTCTGCCCCCTTTACGCTCAGAGCCTTCTTTTTTGTCAAAATCAGGTTGATTCTGCCATCCAGCGGTCGCTGAGCCGGGAAGGTCAGAAACGTTTTATAGCCCATCACGATGATTTTTCCCATCGTTTCCTGCCGGAATAATTTCTGATCCGCCGGGATCACCGTCAGCATCTGCCCTTTATTGCCGATACCCCAGTTCCGATCCACTGCCGCAATCAGCTGAAAATGTCTCGGAAACCGTTCCGGAAACTGTCTTTTGAGTGTCTTCATCATGCTCGCCGCATTGATATAGAATGCCTCGTCTGGCTGTTCTTTCTTATCTACATGAGAATGAAACACGCGCTCCATCTCCCGAAGCGCCGTCTCTTCTTCCGGGAACCGTTTCATAATATCAATCATGGCATCACGGCTGTCACGAAGCTTCTGCATCAGGACATCCCAGATCGTCGCCTTGTCCGCTTCACTGACAAAGCCATAGTGGTTTAAAATAATCTCTTTTGCATCCAATTCCGATGAATACTCGATCGATTCTTCTGCCGCCTTATAGTCTACCAGAAACGACGGCATATAACTCCCATCATGCCCCATGACGCCTACCGTCTCACTGCACAGCATCAACTCATCGTCGATCAGGTAAGACATGGAACATTTCGTGTGGCCGATCGTCGCAAACGCGTAGATCGTATGGTCGCCCAGTTCGATCGTCTCACCGTCCTCCAGCGATACATCAATCTGTAAATCTGCATCGTCATATTCCGAATCCCATGGAAGCCCCGCCGCTTCTGCCGCCTCGCCGCTTAGACGCCGGATCGTCTTCAAAGCGCCCGGTTTCACTAAAATTTCTTTTGCGCGCTCGGAAGCATATGTTTTCACCCCCGGCCATGCTTTCCGCACCGCCGGAAGCCCCGCTACATGATCATAATGGGAATGGGATAAAAGAACCGCGTCTAACTCTGCATCGCCCAGTTCTCTTTTTATATTTTCCACCATCTGATCGGCAGCATACGCCATCCCCGCCTCGAACAGGAGATTGGCTTTTCCCTTTATCAAAAACACCGCACCGCTTCCGCAGCCAGATACATCGATCACCGTCATTGCTTTCTCATCCTTTTTGTTTGAATTTAAAATCGAACTGAGAAAATTTGAACAAAAACAAATCCTCAAATCCATATTTCGTATTTGATTTTACTGGATCTTTATGAAAAATACAAGGACTGGTTCAAATCAGATGAATGTAAGGAATAATAGGGTAACTGTTCACAAATAGGAATTTTCTGAACTGAAAATTCCGTATGATACAGTTCCGGAAGCAGATTTTGCCGATTTGGAATGCGTAGCATCGGCAAAATCCCGTTGCTGGGCACACATGTGTGAGCAGTAACATAATGGGATTTTTAATAACAGAATGCCGCAATTTCATTCCAAACAAACGGAACAATATCTGAGCGGGTGTGGCTGGGATACTCGGACAGATTTTCTAAATTATAAAAAGGATCGGCACCGATATGAAATCGTGTATTTCGTTACACAGATTCCGGATCAGCGCCGATCCTCTGGGTGGTTGGTTTTAATTTAGGGAATTATGGGGACGGGCTGCGCCCCAGCGTGCTCAGTGCCCCAGCTCAAAAAAGCTGCGCTTTTCTTCGCTGGACGGGCTGCGCCCTATAATCCGCCCAGGGAAATCATCTGCTTATGTGCAAGCACAACGCATCTGATTTTCCTGACGTCTTGCACTTCTTATGCCTCAACCATGTATGGATAAGTTACATCCAGGCACGGTACTCTAAGTTCTTTGATGGTTCTCGGGCTTAACCAGCGATACATGTTGATCTCGCTTCCGGCTTTATCGTTGGTTCCTGATGCTCTTGCACCACCGAACGGCTGCTGACCGATAACTGCACCAGTTGGCTTGTCGTTGATGTAGAAGTTTCCGGCTGTTCCTTTGAGTGCATCTTCCATCTTAACGATAGCTTCGCGGTCATCTGCAAAGATTGCTCCGGACAGGCCATAGGAAGTTGCGGTATCGCAGCTTGCCAGAGTCTCGTCAAGTTTGTCATCCGGATATACATATACGGTCATAACCGGTCCAAAGATTTCCTCTACCATAGTCTTGAAGTCTGGCTTCTTAGCCTCAATCAGGGTCGGATATACAAAATATCCCTTGGAATCATCGTATCCGCCGCAGATAACTTCTGCATCCTCGGATGCTTTTGCATAGTCAATATACTCTTTGTTGGTCTTGAATGCGGATGCATCAATAACAGCGCCCATCAGGTTTGTGAAATCAGTTATATCGCCAATTTTAATCTTCTCAATCTCTGCCAGCATACCCTCTTTAACCTGCGGCCAGATGCTTGCCGGAACAAATGCACGGGAAGCTGCGGAGCACTTCTGTCCCTGATACTCGTAGGATGCTCTTGTCAGAGCTGCTACCAGACCCGGTACATCTGCGGAATTGTGAGCAAAGATGAAGTCCTTTCCACCAGTCTCGCCAACCAGACGCGGATATGTTTTGTATTTCTTGATGTTCTCGCCTACTAAGGAGTAAACACCGCTGAACACTTCGGTAGAACCTGTGAAATGGAATCCTGCCAGGTTCGGATCGCTTAATACGTACTTGCTCATGTCAGAACCACGGCTCGGTACGAAGTTGATAACGCCTGCCGGAAGTCCTGCTGCCATCAGGGCCTGCATTACATAGTAATTGGAAAGAACTGCTGTGGTAGCCGGTTTCCAGAGAACTACGTTGCCTGCAATCGCCGGAGCGGTCGGAAGGTTAGCACCGATGGATGTGAAGTTGAATGGGGAAATCGCGGTTACGAAACCTTCCAGTGGACGGTACTCGATGCGGTTCCAAACATTCGGTGTGTTGTTCGGCTGTCTGTCATAAATCTGCTGTAAGTAATATACGTTGAAACGAAGGAAATCGATCAGCTCGCAGGTATCAATCTCAGCCTGATATACAGTTTTGCTCTGTCCTAACATGGTAGCTGCATTTACTTTATATCTCATCGGACCAGCGATTAAATCAGCTGCTTTTAAGAAGATAGATACGCGGTGTTCCATCGGCATCTCGGTCCATGCTTTTCTAGCTGCCAGAGCTGCTGCAATTGCATCCTTTAACTCTTTCTCACCGCCGGAAGCTGCTTCTGCGATTACATGAGCATGGTCATGCGGCATAACTGCTTTGGTCTTTCTCTCTGTCCAAACTTCCTTACCACCGATGATCATCGGAACCTGAACAACCTGTGCGGACTGGCGCTCCAGCTCTTTCTTTAAGCTGGCTCTCTCCGGGCTTCCCGGAAGATATGCTTTTACCGGCTCATTTTTCGGCATCTCTACTTTGAAATATCCATTGCTCATTGCTCATCTCTCCTTTTTGACATTTTGTCTCATTCGTGATTATGATATGAAAATTTTTCTCACTTCATTTTCGTAAAATCTAATTTTTTCTTTTTAATTTTCATATCAGTGAATTTCTATGGCTAAATATTAGCATGTTTTTCATTATATGTCAATACTATTTCATATTTAAAAATACATGCTTTCATTATATTTTTCTGTGCATATCGCATAATCTCTTTGTTTTTTCCTGTATTCAGTTTTGGATTGTAATTTTTATCGATGTTACTGTTCACGCATACTTGCCAAGTAACGGAATTTGCCATGGCTTCGCATTTAAATACGGTAAATTCCTGCTGCCACCACGTTTTCTTACGGCACTTTTGCTTCCAAAAGTGCCCATCCGGGAACAGTAACTATCGATTCTTGTAATTCTGTATGTTTTTTATGCTTTGTTTACGGGACATGGTTTTTGTGGTATACTGATCCAGCCCGAAACAACTCACAAAAGTGAGTTTATCCTGAAAATAATTCACTTATATGAAAAAGGAGTTTGATTATGCTTAAATTAGAACGTACCAGCGTCATGAATCTGGAAAATGCCATGCGCGGTGCCCGCAATCCGATGAACAGCTGGGGACGGATGGACAGCTTTTATGATGAGAATGGCGAATATAAACTGGGACCGAACGATCTCGACCTTGCGAAACGTCTCCGCAAAGCAGGCAGCGACCACCGCAAGTTTCTGCGCCAGGTATTTGTCTCAGTCGATGTGACCGCACCTCTCTACTGGTGGAAAGAATATGATACTTATAAAGTAGCGACCGTCGCCAATTCAACCAGCACGATGCACAAAATTGCCAGCAAACCGTTTTCGATGGACGATTTCAGCTGCGACCACATGACAGCCGGAACACGCGCATTTATGGAAACAGTTATCGCCAAGCTGGAGGCAATCCGCTTGCGTTATCTGGAGACGAAGAATAAGGATGACTGGTATGATATGATCCAGCTGCTGCCGAGCAGTTATAATCAGATGCGGACTTGTTCGTTTAATTATGAGACACTGATTAATATTTATTATGCCAGAAAGGATCATAAGCTGGCGGAGTGGCATACATTCTGTGACTGGATCAAGACCTTGCCGTATGGGGAAGAATTGATTATTGGGGAAGGAAAATAGATAATTAGTTTGATTATCGTGAGAGGGACGGAGAAAAAGCCGCCCGAGCAAAAATGATCAGGTTTCGAGGACTGGGATTTTCTAGGCATCTTCGGTTTGATTAAAAACAGAAAGAAATCCTCACAAAGCAAGTTTGTTGCGG
>NZ_FR895091.1:0-11870 GCF_000434655.1 Clostridium sp. CAG:43
TTCAAGTCCCTTCTTCTGCATGATCGATAGCCCGGTACAGAGATGTGCCGGGTTTTGTTTTGTTAAAAAAATAGATAGAATATGATGCTGGGATTTGCCATATGAGCATAAACTGTAAAATGAGTGAATTAGTGAATGGCAAGAGCCAGAAAAAAGAAAACCTTTTAAACTTATCTTTAGATGCGACAGAAGCGGAACGGGAAAAGTCCCCGGCACTTCAGATGGGATACGACCAGAATACGAAACGCTGGGAATTAATCATTCAATATAATGGAACTGTGGAAAAGTTGCAGGAACAGCTGCCGCAGGCGGAGATTTATCCACTTTCCGGCGGCTACGCGATTGTGCGGCTCCCTGAATCGCAGGTGAATGATCTGGCAGGATTATCACAGGTTGAGTATATAGAAAAGCCGAAGCGTCTTTATTTTGAGGTGAACCGGGCGATTCGTGATGCCTGTATTGCGCCGGTGCAGAGCGGAAATCAAGTCTCTCAAAACGTGTATGGCAGAGATGCTGATTTAAGTGGTCGCGGCACATTGACTGCCATCATCGACTCCGGAATCGATTATTTCCATCCGGACTTTCGAAACGCAGATGGAACGACGCGCATCGCCGCACTCTGGGATCAGGAGCAGAACCGGATTTATACGCGGGAGGAGCTCAACCGGGCATTGGAGGCGGGCAGCCGGGAACGCGCTTACGAGATCGTCCAGTCGCGGGATGTGAGCGGGCACGGGACGGCAGTTGCGGCGATTGCAGCCGGAAATGGCTGGGAGGGCGGCGGACACTACCGGGGAGTAGCCTGGGAGAGTGAACTTCTGGTCGTGAAGCTTGGAACGCCGCTTGCGGATTCATTTCCCAGAACAACAGAGCTGATGCGGGCGTTGGACTATGTGGTGGGAATCGCACAGGAATGGCGGATGCCGGTGGCGGTGAATCTGAGCTTTGGAAATACCTACGGTTCTCATGACGGAACCAGCCTGCTGGAGACGTATCTAAATTCGATGGCAGAGCGGGGGCGGACTTCCATCATCGTGGGAACCGGAAATGAAGGATACAGCATGGGACACCGGGCGGGATTTCTGCAGATGGGACGTCCAGTGGAGATAGAGCTTGCAGTGGGGGAATATCAGACGGGCTTCGGTGTGCAGCTATGGAAATTGTATCAGGACCGGTTTTCAGTAGAAATTTTCAGCCCGGGCGGCAGCAGCACCGGGGTGATCCGGGAATCATTGGGAGCACAGCGGCTTTCCTATGAGACGGAAGAGATTCTTCTATATTATGGGATGCCGAGTCCATACAGTCAGGCGCAGGAGATTTATCTGGATTTGATTCCAAAAGGAAGCTACATTCAGGACGGGCTCTGGAAAATCCGTCTGATTCCAGAAGAAATACGGGATGGTCAGTATGATCTGTGGCTGCCAGCAGGCATGGCACTGAACAGGGAAACACGTTTTTTGGCGGCATCGCCGGACACGACGCTGACAATCCCATCGACCGCCAGCCGGGCAATCTCGGTGGGTGCGTACGATGACGCCACGCAGGCATATGCAGATTTTTCCGGTCGTGGATTTGCAAGATTGGGGCATCCGATCAAACCGGAGCTGGCNNCAAACCGGAGCTGGCGGCACCTGGTGTAAATATCATCACCGCCCGCGCAGGCGGCGGATATGAGGCAGTGACAGGAACTTCCTTTGCAGCTCCATTTGTGACCGGATCAGCGGCGCTGATGATGCAGTGGGGGATTGTAAATGGGAACGATCCCTATCTGTATGGGGAGAAGCTGAAAGCATATCTCATCCGCGGGGCGCGGAGTCTGCCGGGGGAGGCGGTATATCCGAATGAGCGGGTGGGGTATGGGGCATTGTGTCTGGAGCGTAGTTTTCCGTTGTAAAAACAATAGAAAGTGCAAGGTGCACAAAAAACAATAAATGAAATTGTAAATTATATTTAAAGTGTTAATTGAATTTTCTGCTCAAAAGAGTATAATTTATATGGTATAAAATGCAATGAGTATGGCAATAAAAGAACGGGAATACAGAGAGTTACTGGATGGAGCAGGAAAACTGTTTGGATAGAAAATCCGCCTTTGTTATCCGACTGGATAGCAGAGGCGTTTTTTTATAAATAAACAAAGGAAAGAGGTTTAACTATGAGTGGAGTAATGATGATGATAATCGCCATCGTTGTTCTGGGAGGAGCATACCTCCTGTACGGGCGTTATCTCCAGAATAAGTGGGGCATCGATCCAAATGCCAAAACTCCGGCATATGAGATGGAGGACGGTGTCGATTATGTACCGGCTGATACAAACGTTGTGTTTGGTCATCAGTTCGCGTCGATCGCCGGTGCGGGTCCGATCAATGGTCCGATCCAGGCGGCAATTTTTGGCTGGCTTCCGGTCCTGCTTTGGATTTTAATCGGCGGCGTATTTTTCGGCGCCGTTCAGGATTTTGCATCCATGTATGCGTCTGTCAAAAATAAGGGTCGTACAATCGGATACATCATCGAAGAGTACATTGGAAAATTAGGAAAGAAATTATTTCTTTTATTCTGCTGGCTGTTCTGTATTCTGGTTGTCGCAGCGTTTGCAGACGTTGTAGCGGGAACATTTAAGGGATTTACGGTCGATGAGGCAGGTGCTGTCACAAAGATAGCGGCAAATGGAGCCGTTGCAACTACTTCTATGTTATTTATCATCGAGGCAGTTGCACTTGGATATTTCCTCAAATATACCAAATTCAACAAATGGATCAACACAGCCGTCGCTATCTTATTACTGGTGGCAGCGATCGCGCTGGGACTGAATTTCCCGGTCTATGTCGATCTTGGAACCTGGCATATTATTATCTTTGTGTACATTCTGATTGCCAGTGTCGCTCCGGTATGGGCGCTGCTTCAGCCGCGTGATTATCTGAACAGCTATCTGCTGATCTTTATGATCGTCGGTGCAGTTATCGGTGTATTTGTGGCCAATCCGGCATGTAATTTGAAACCGTTTACAAGCTTTAATGTAAATGGACAGTATATGTTCCCGATTTTATTTGTAACGATTGCCTGTGGCGCAGTTTCCGGTTTCCATTCTCTGGTATCTTCCGGTACTGCATCTAAACAGATCAAAAATGAAAAGAACATGCTTCCAGTTTCGTTTGGCGCAATGCTGATGGAGAGTATGCTTGCTATCATCGCACTGATTGCAGTTGCTTCCTTTGCAGATGGCGAGGCAGCAGCACAGGGACTTACCACCCAGCCGCAGATTTTTGCAGGCGCGATCGCAAACTTTCTTTCCGTAGTTGGTCTGCCGCATTCGCTTGTATTTACATTAATCAACCTGGCGGTATCTGCATTTGCACTGACTTCCCTGGATTCGGTTGCCCGGGTAGGACGTCTGTCGTTCCAGGAATTTTTCATGGATTCGGACACAGACGAGGAAAATATGAGCCCGTTTGTAAAAGTAGTAACCAATAAATATTTTGCAACCATCATCACACTGGTACTCGCGTACCTGCTTACCAAGGTCGGCTATGCAGAGATCTGGCCGTTATTCGGTTCTGCAAACCAGCTGTTATCGGTACTTGCTCTTGTAGCTTGTGCAGTATTCTTAAAGAAAACCAAGCGTCAGGGCTGGATGCTCTGGGTGCCGATGCTGTTCATGATGGCAGTTACCTTTACTGCACTGAGCATGACCATCATAAAGCTCACAAACGCATTTATGACGACCGGTCTGGATCTGGGAAATACACTGCAGCTTGTATTTGCAGTGCTGCTGTTAATCCTGGGTGTATTAGTAGCAATTCAGGGTATCAAGAAACTGCTTGAAAAAGCGGATAAGTAAAAATAATAAGTGAAAATAAAATGTAGATGAGGTCCATCAGGGACAGCCGTTACGTTTTGTATGTATGATAGTAAAGAGAGGATGTCTGTATTCAAAAGAACAGATGTCTTCTCTTTTTCATTCTAAGCCCCTTTGTTCAATAGATGGAAATAAGTAGTCATAATTCCCCTTCTTTCCACATAAAATAAAAAAAGAAAATAGAAAAAGATCAAAAATCCATGGAAAACCTCTGTCCCAAATTACAAAAATATGATATTATTATAAGATAATGGGCGAACTTTCGAATTTATTCCGTAAATTATTCTGAATAAAGGTGGGATCTGGATGAATATCAGAGAAACGATCGAAAAATGGGAACAGGAAACCCTGAGTCCGTATGCGTCGCTGAGTGCGAATACACGGGGACGGGAGCGGAAAGAACCGCTCTGCGACATCCGGCCAGAGTATCAGCGCGATCGCGACCGTATTCTGCACAGCAAATCGTTCCGGCGTCTGAAACAGAAAACGCAGGTTTTTCTGGCGCCGGAGGGCGACCATTACCGGACGCGCCTGACGCACACGCTGGAAGTATCGCAGATAGCGCGCACGATCGCGAAAGCGCTGCGGCTGAATGAGTCTCTGGCGGAGGCGATCGCGCTGGGGCACGATCTGGGACATACGCCGTTTGGTCATTCGGGGGAGGCGGTGCTCAACCGGCTCTGCAGCGAGGGGTTCGCGCATTATCAGCAGAGTGTCCGCATTGTGGAGGTGCTGGAGCAGAAGGGGCAGGGGCTGAACCTGACCTGGGAGGTTCGCAATGGGATCCTGAACCACCGGACGAGCGGTCATCCGGCGACGCTGGAAGGGAATGTTGTGCGGCTTTCAGATAAAATTGCCTACATAAACCATGATATAGATGATGCGATCCGGGGAAAGATCATGAAGGAAGAGGATTTGCCGCGGGAGTACACGGACATTCTGGGAAACAGTGTGCATGAGCGGCTGAATATCATGATCCACGACATCATCGAGCACAGCCAGGACAAGCCGGAGGTGGCGATGTCACCGGAACGCGAGGAGGCGATGCACGGGCTGCGCCGCTGGATGTTTGACCATGTTTACCATGACGGGATTGCGAAAGCGGAGGAAGGGCGCGCACAGCAGATGATCGAGATGCTGTATGGATATTATATGGCGCATCCGGAGGAACTTCCGGAAGAATCCCACCGGATTATGGAGATGAGAAATGAGACGAAAGAGCGCGCGGTATGCGATTATATCGCGGGTATGACAGATATTTACGCGATTGACCGGTTTAAGGAATTGTTTATTCCGAAAGCCTGGAGCGTATAAGGAGGAAGAAATGTATTATCCGGAAGAGGTAATCGAGGAAGTCAGAATGCGTAGCGACATTGTGGATGTGATTTCCGGATACGTGAAGCTGCAGAAGAAGGGAAGCAACCTGTTTGGACTCTGCCCGTTTCATCATGAGAAATCGCCATCCTTTTCGGTGTCGCCGTCCAAACAGATGTACCACTGCTTTGGCTGCGGTGTCAGCGGCAATGTGATTACGTTTGTGATGGAATATGAAAATTATTCATTCCGCGAGGCGGTTGAGATGCTGGCGGACCGTTCAGGCGTGAAACTGCCGAAGATGGAATATTCTAAAGAGGCAAAGGCGAAGGCGGACCGCAAGGCGGCGCTTCTGGAGATCAATAAGCTGGCAGCCAATTATTTTTATTATCAGCTCAAGCAGCCGCAGGGAAAGATAGGATATGATTATCTGGTAAAGCGGAAGCTGACGGATGAGACGATCCGGCGGTTCGGACTGGGATTTTCCAATAAAATCAGCGACGATCTGTACCGGTATCTGAAAAGCAAGGGATATGAGGACGAGCTTTTAAAGGATACGGGGCTGGTGACGATCGAGGAGCGCGGCGCCAGGGACAAGTTCTGGAACCGTGTCATGTTTCCGATCATGGATGTCAACAGCCGGGTGATCGGGTTTGGCGGACGTGTCCTCGGGGACGGGGAACCGAAATACTTAAACTCACCGGAGACGATGCTGTTTGACAAAAGCCGGAATCTATACGGACTTAATTACGCGCGTACTTCGAGAAAGAAATATATGATGCTCTGCGAGGGCTACATGGATGTGATTTCCATGCACCAGGCAGGTTATACGAACGCGGTCGCATCGCTGGGAACGGCGCTGACCGAGCAGCATGCGGCGCTTCTGAAGCGGTATACGGATCAGGTCATTCTGACCTACGACAGCGATGGCGCGGGCGTCAAAGCGGCGCTGCGGGCGATTCCGATCCTCAAGCGGGCAGGAATTTCAACCAAGGTATTGAATATGCGTCCGTATAAGGATCCAGATGAATTTATGAAAAACCTGGGAGCAGAGGAGTTTGAAAAGCGGATCGAGACGGCTAGAAACAGCTTTCTCTATGAGATCGATGTGCTGAAAGCCGGCTTTGATATGGAAGATCCGGAGCAGAAGACGGCATTTTACAATCAGACGGCGCGCAAGCTGCTTGAATTTGGCGAGGCGCTGGAGCGGGATAATTATATACAGGCGGTTTCGCGGGAATACTTTATCAATTATGAAGATCTGAGGCGGCTGGTCAACCAGCTCGGAAGCCGGTATGGCGTCGGGGAGGTAGGCGGAAGCGTCGGCAGTGCCGGNGGAAGCGTCGGCAGTGCCGGGGCAGTGGCGGAAAACCGCGGTGCTGGAAATGCAGAGTTTCCGGGAAATGCGGGATCGGCAGTGAGACCGGTGGGCAGGAAGAAGGAGAAAGACGAGGGCATCCGCCGTTCAGAACGCCTGCTTCTTACATGGCTGATTGAAGAACCATCGCTGTATGCCCGGATCAAGGACATCATCGGACCGGAGGATTTTGTAAAACCACTTTATAAAGAAGCGGCAAAAGCTGTATTTGAGGGTCTGGAAGCTGGAAATGTCAATCCGGCGGCGATTTTGAACCGCTTTATCGACGACGAGGGCAATTATAAAGAAGTCGCGGCGCTTTTCAATGCAAGTCTGGAAGAATCCTTAAACAATGAGGAGCAGAAAAAGGCATTTGCGGAGACGGTGCGCCGGATCAAGAAGAACAGCCTCGACGATCAGATCCGGCGGGCGTCGGATTTGAATGAGCTGCAGCGGCTCATACGGGAACAGGCGGGATTGTCTTCGCTCGTAATTACGTTGGAGTGATTGCGGATTGGGAAAAATTGGGTTACTGTACACGGGTAGGCACTTTTGGAACCGAAAGTGCCGTAAGAAAACGTGGTGGCAGCAGGAATTTGCCGTATTTAAATGCGAAGCCACGGCAAATTCCGTTACTGGACACGTATGCGTGTTCAGTAACAAAATTGGAAATGGTCGGGCAGGTTCTGAGGATGGAAGGAAGGACGAACTATGGAAGAGAAAAAAGTTACATTTGAAGAAAAACTCACACAGCTTCTGGAATTGGCAAAAACAAAGAAAAATGTACTGGACAATAAAGAAATATTGAATTATTTCCATGGTGAGATACTGAGCCCGGAACAGCTCGATCAGATCTATGATTTTCTGGAAAATCATCATGTAGACGTTCTCCGGATGGATGACGATGAGGACATGGAGCCAGAACTTTTTGAAGACGGCGAGGAGGAGGAGCCGATCGACGTGGACAACCTGGATCTCAGCATCCCGGATGGCGTCAGCCTCGATGATCCAGTCCGGATGTATCTGAAAGAGATCGGAAAAGTGCCGCTGCTTTCCCCGGAAGAGGAGATTGAACTGGCGAAGCGGATGGAGCTGGGAGATGAAAATGCCAGAAAACGTCTGGCGGAGGCGAATCTGCGCCTGGTTGTCAGCATTGCGAAGCGCTATGTCGGCAGAGGTATGCAGTTCCTTGACCTGATTCAGGAAGGAAATCTGGGTCTTATCAAGGCGGTTGAAAAATATGATTATTCAAAAGGATTTAAGTTCAGCACCTATGCAACCTGGTGGATCCGTCAGGCGATCACGCGCGCGATCGCGGATCAGGCGCGGACGATCCGGATTCCGGTTCACATGGTGGAGACGATCAACCGTCTGATCCGGACTTCCAGACAGCTTTTACAGGAACTTGGACGGGAACCTACCCCGGAGGAGATCGCGGAAAAGATGGAGATGCCGGTTGAGCGTGTGCGGGAGATCATGAAGATTTCACAGGATCCGGTTTCCTTGGAGACACCGATCGGCGAGGAGGAAGACAGTCATCTGGGCGATTTCATTCAGGACGATCATGTGCAGGTTCCGGTCGATGCGGCAACCTATACATTGCTGCATGAACAGCTCATGGAAGTGCTCGATACGCTGACCGAGCGGGAGCAGAAGGTGCTGCGTCTGCGCTTTGGCCTGGACGACGGCAGACCGCGCACGCTCGAAGAGGTAGGACGGCAGTTCAATGTCACCCGCGAGCGGATCCGCCAGATCGAGGCGAAAGCGCTGCGGAAGCTGCGCCATCCGAGCCGGAGCAAAAAATTGAAGGATTATCTGGATGAATGATCTGGAAAGAAGAAATAAAAAGTAGAACACAGGAGAATAAATCATGCGGACAGAAGTAAAACTCTCGAAGCGTCTGGAACGGATCGCTTCTTTTGTACAGCCGGGCAGCCGGGTAGCAGATATCGGCACCGATCACGGTTATGTGCCGATCTGGCTGGTGCAGAAGGGCGTGTGCCCGTCGGCATTGGCGATGGATGTGCGGAAAGGCCCACTGGAGCGGGCGGAAGAACACGTGGAAGAGATGGGGCTTTCTGGGAAAATTGAACTGCGCCTGTCAGACGGACTGGCAAAATTGAAGGCAGGCGAGGCAGACACAGTTGTGATCGCAGGAATGGGCGGAAAACTGACCTGCCGGATTCTGGAACAGGGACGCCATGTGTGGGAGAATTGGAGCGAGGGAAAAGAACGCCTGATTCTGTCGCCGCAGTCGGAGCAGGACGAAGTGCGTCATTTTCTGGAAGAACAGGGATTTTCGATTCTCCGGGAAGCGATGCTGACGGACGAGGGAAAATATTACATAGTGATAGAAGCGGCGCGAGGCACGATGCGGCCGGGGAGAGAGCAGGATTACCGTTTTGGAGCCGATTTGATCCGGAAGAAAGATCCGGTGCTGCTTGCGTATCTGGAGAAAGAAGAGAAGATGACGCGGCAGGTGCTGGCAGGGCTGACAGAAAATGATGCCCAGAACAAGAAGGAAACTTTAGAAGCCAGTGAAGCGGGAGAGACGGCGATCAGCCGCCGAGCAGCGCGCATCAACGAACTGACCGCCTATCTGGCGCTGATAGAGGAGACGAGACATGAAATGCAGTGAGATTATCAAGATCCTGGAAACACTTTCGCCGCGCAGCATGGCATGTGACTGGGACAATCCGGGGCTTTTAGCGGGGCGCAGCGGGAAGGAAGTGAAGACGATCTTTCTGGCGGTGGACGCCACCGATTCTGTGATTGAGCAGGCAGAGCAGGCGGGGGCGGATATGATTTTGACGCACCATCCGCTTATTTTCAAAGGAATCAAGCAGGTGTCTGATCAGAATTTCATCGGCAGAAGAGTCCTGCGGATGATTCAGGATGATATTTCCTACTATGCGATGCACACGAATTTCGACGCAGCGCCGGGCTGCATGGCAGATCTGGCGGCAAAGAAGCTGGGACTGACGGATTGTGAAGTTTTAGAGAAAATGGGAGAGACCGGAGACGGCACTTCCTACGGAATCGGATGCACTGGACGATTCGAACAGCATGCAATGGACGATTCGAACAGCCGATGACGCTGCGGGCAGCTGCCGAGCAGGTCAAGGAGGCATTTGGTCTGCCGTATGCGGCAGTCTTCGGTGAGCTGGACGGTGAGGCAGTGATTCAGAAAGCGGCGGTCTGCCCGGGCGCAGGAGGAAGCACGATGGGAGAGGCACTGGCAGCCGGGGCGCAGGTTTATATCACAGGAGATATCAGCCACCATGAAGGAATCGACGCGGTTGCACAGGGCATGGCGGTCATTGACGCCGGACATTATGGAATTGAACACATTTTTACAGAATTTATGGAGAAATATCTGATGAGGAAGCTGGGGGATGCCGTGAAGGTTGTGCGGGAGAAACCGGCGTTTCCAATCCAGATTGTTTAGGGAGGGGATTACATGCCGGAGGTACGGATTGGGAGTGAGATAAAAACATATCCGCAGGGAACCGCCTACGCGGAGATTGCGGAGGAATATCAGAAGAATTACGAGAATGATATTCTTCTGGTCTCGGTAAATGGACGGCTGCGGGAGCTGCATAAAACACTGCAGAAGGACTGCCAGATGGAATTTATCACAGCGGCAGATACGGCTGGCTATCTGGCATATCAGAGAAGTGCCGTCTTTCTGATGATGAAAGCCTTTCAGGATGTGGCAGGCAGGGAAAATGTGAAGAATATCACGGTCTGCTTTTCGGTTGAAAATGGTCTGTATGTGGAGGTGGAAGGCGGGGTAACACTCAGCCAGGAGCTGTTAGACCGTGTGAAAGAGGAGATGAAGCGCCTGTCTGAGCAGGATCTGCCGCTGCAGAAACGGAGTGAAAATACGGATGAGGCGATGGATCATTTCCAGGAGCAGGGCATGTATGACAAGGCGCGTTTGTTCAATTACCGGAGGGCGTCGCGGGTCAATGTTTACCGGCTTGGCGATTATGACGACTATTTCTACGGATATATGGTCATGAGCACCCGGTATCTCAAATATTTTGATTTACAGATGTACGAGGAAGGATTTATCCTGCGTCTGCCGAACAAGAAGCAGCCGAAGGCGATTCAGCCGTTCCATCCGCAGAAAAAACTGTTTGATGTCCAGCAGGAGGCGGAAAAGCTCGGTCACAAGCTCGGTGTGTTTGACGTGGGGACACTCAACGATACGATCGCGCGGGGGCGCATGAACGACCTGATCCTGATGCAGGAGGCGCTGCAGGAAAAGAAGATCGGAGATATTGCGGAGCAGATTTATGAGAGCGGACGCAAACTGATCATGATTGCAGGACCGTCCTCTTCGGGAAAAACGACCTTTTCACACCGTCTGTCGATTCAGCTCGGCGCGCTGGGAATGAAACCGCATCCGATCGCGGTGGACAATTATTTTGTCAACCGTGTGGACAGCCCGCGGGATGAAAATGGAAATTACGATTATGAGGCATTAAACTGCATCGATGTGAAACAGTTTAATGAAGATATGGAAGAACTTTTGGCGGGAAAACGCGTGGAACTGCCGGTTTACAACTTTGTCAAGGGCGAGCGCGAATATAAGGGCGATTTCTTGCAGCTTGGGGCGGAGGATATTCTGGTCATCGAGGGAATCCACTGCCTGAATGATGATTTGTCGTATTCACTGCCGCGTGATAAGAAATTTAAGATCTATATCAGTGCGCTGACCCAGTTAAATATCGACGATCACAACCGAGTTCCGACGACGGACGGACGTCTGATCCGGCGGATGGTCCGCGATGCGAGAACGCGCGGTGCGTCGGCACAGGACACGATCCGGATGTGGGATTCCGTACGCCGGGGCGAGGAGCGGAATATTTTCCCGTATCAGGAAGAGGCGGATGCGATGTTCAACTCTGCGTTTTTGTATGAGCTTTCGGTGCTCAAACAGTATGCGGAGCCGATCTTATATAGTGTTCCGCGTGATTCAGCGGAGTATAACGAGGCGAAGCGGCTGCTCAAATTTCTCGATTATTTTCTGGGTGTCAGCAGCGAACAGGTGCCGCACAATTCGATTGTGCGCGAATTTATCGGTGGAAGCTGTTTTAAAGTATGATTGACTGGACAAATGCCTGAAAATATGGTAAAGTTAGAATGTTTTGAGTAAGACAGATGGTCGCGGCTGCAGAACCGAAAGGCTGCAGGTGAGGAAAGTCCGGGCTTCACAGGGCAGGATGCCAGATAACGTCTGGTGGAGGCGACTCCAAGGATAGTGCAACAGAAATGTACCGCCCGGTTTACCGGGTAAGGGTGGAAGGGCAGTGTAAGAGACTACCGCCCGGCTGGTAA
>NZ_FR895091.1:11891-14983 GCF_000434655.1 Clostridium sp. CAG:43
TGGTAACAGCCGGGGCACATGTAAACCCCATCCGAAGCAAGACCGAACAGAGAGCGCAAGGCGGCCCGTCTGCTCTCGGGTAGGTCGCTTGAGCCTGCTGGCGACAGCAGGACTAGATAGATGACCATTCAACGACATAACCCGGCTTACCGTTTTGCTCAAATCATTTAAGGGGGCTGTTGCCGAATGCAGATACCAAAGGGCGTCTTTATTCGGCAGCAGCTCTTTTTTCTATTTACATACAAATGAAAAGGGGGAAACTTTATGTTAGAAGGATTTGCATCACTCGTTGGTGTGATCAGCAACGTCATGTACAGTTATCTGCTGATTATCATGCTGCTGGCGGTCGGACTGTATTTCACACTCCGAAGCCGTTTCGTACAGCTCCGTCTGCTTCCGGAATCAATCCGGGTAGTCGGAGAGAAGACGGACAGCAACTCCGTATCCGCATTTCAGGCGTTGATGGTATCGACGGCGAGCCGTGTAGGCACAGGCAATATCGTAGGTGTAGCCAATGCGAAGGTGTAGCCAATGCGATCGCGATTGGCGGTTACGGCGCGGTGTTCTGGATGTGGTTGATTGCGATTGTGGGCGGCGCATCGGCATTTATCGAGAGCACACTGGCGCAGATTTATAAGAAGCGCGACGCGTCCGGCGGAAGCTATGGCGGTCCGTCTTACTATATCGAGGCGGCGCTGAAGAACCGTGCGCTGGGTGTTATCTTCGCGATTGCCCTGATTGCTACTTATGCTGGCGGTTTCAATATGCTGGCGTCCTTTAACCTGATTGATAGTATGTCGAATTACGGTTTTTACCATCAGTTTATGATGGGGGACAAGAGCCTGGTTCCGATGATCGGCGGCGCCATTCTGGCGATTCTGGTCGGCATCTGTATCATGGGCGGCGGAAAACAGATTGTCCGCATTACCGGTGTGCTGGTTCCGTTTATGGGCGTTTTCTACATCTTGATGGCAGTTGCGGTCATGTTCTTAAACATCGGAAGACTACCGGAAGTGTTTGTCAATATCTTCTCCAATGCCTTTGATTTCAAGGCGATCTTCGGCGGATTCGCAGGTTCTGCCATGATGCAGGGAATCAAGAGAGGTCTGTATTCCAACGAGGCGGGTGTTGGTTCTGCACCGAACGCGGCGGCAGCAGCTAATGTCAGCCATCCGGTTAAGCAGGGACTGGTACAGATGCTTTCCGTCTTTATCGATACAATCCTCATCTGTACGGCAACAGCGATGATGTGCCTCTGCACCGGTATCGTTCCGTCCGAAGAACTGAAAGGCGCTCCGTTCGTACAGGAATCTTTGGGAACGGTATTTGGCGTGATTGGACCGTATTTCATTACATTTGCACTTCTTTTGTTTGCATTTACGACACTGCTCGGCAACCTGTTCTACTGTGAGGGATGTCTCAACTACATCGCACGCCGTACGCTGAAAAACAAAGAAATGAACGTGTTCCGCCTGTTTGCGGTGGTAGTTGTCTTCATCGGCGCACAGCTCCAGTTCGGTCTGGTATGGGATCTCGCGGATGTCCTCATGGGTATCATGGCGATCATCAACCTGCCGGTTATCGTGATTCTGGGAAATACAGCGCTCAAATGTCTGGATGATTACCAGGCGCAGAAAAAGGAAGGCAAGAATCCGTGCTTCAAGGCTGAGAGTATCGGGCTGGAAGGTAAGACAGAGTTCTGGAATTAAGATGTTCAAGGGTAGGCATTTTTGGAATCTATAATCTGGAAAATAATAAAAAGCCATGAAATCGCTTATAATCTGTAAATCTACAGAAAAGTCGTTCATGGCTTTTTTGATATTCATTTGATATATTCAGAAGAATCTACAGCGAATACTTCTCATCGCAGTACTGGCAGCGGTATACCTCTTTTTCCTCATCCGCGAGATAGAAGATATGCGGAAGCTCCTGCTCGATCGAGGTAATGCAGCGCGGGTTTTTGCAGTGGATGACATTTGTGATTTTTTTCGGCATCTTGACATCTTTTTTCTCTACGATTTTTCCATCCTTGATGATGTTGATCGTGATACGGTGATCGATGTAGCCGAGCACATCAACATTTACCAGATCAAGGCTGCCGTCGATCTTGATGATGTCCTTGCGTCCCATCTTGCTGCTGCGCGCATTTTTGATGATAGCCACCTGGCAGTCCAGCTTGTCCAGCCCCAGTTTAAAGTAAATATCCATACTGCGTCCTGCCTGGATGTGGTCCAGAACAAAACCTTCTTTTAATCCGCTGATATTTAACATGGTTTTTCCACCTCCAGTAAAGTCATGATCAGAGCCATACGGACGTATACGCCGTACTGGACCTGTTTGAAGTAAGCGGCACGCGGGTCGTTGTCCACCTCAACGGAAATCTCATTGACACGCGGAAGCGGATGGAGCACAAACATATCATCACGGGCAAGCTCCATCTTCTTTTTGTCGAGAATGTAGCAGTCCTTCATACGGATGTAATCTTCCTCGTTGAAGAAACGTTCTCTCTGGACACGTGTCATGTAGAGAATATCAAGCTCCGGCATCGCCTCATCCAGGTTTTCAACCTCTTTGTACTCGATTCCCTTTGCATTCAGTGTATCCTCAATGATATAATCCGGGACGCGCAGTTCCGGCGGGGAAATGAGGACGAAACGGATGCCTGTGTAGCGGGACAGCGCATTGATTAAGGAATGAACCGTGCGTCCGAATTTCAAATCGCCGCACAGACCGACTGTTAAATTGTTCAGGCGTCCTTTTAAAGAACGGATCGTCATCAGATCGGTCAAGGTCTGCGTCGGATGCTGGTGACCGCCGTCGCCGGCATTGATAACCGGGATGGAAGAGTGCAGGGAAGCAACCATCGGCGCACCTTCCTTCGGGTGGCGCATCGCGCAGATATCTGCGAAGCAGGAGATAACGCGGATGGTATCTGCCACACTCTCGCCCTTGGAAGCAGAGCTTGAATCGGCAGAAGCAAAGCCAAGAACCCGTCCCCCTAAGTTCAGCATAGCAGCCTCAAAACTTAAGCGTGTACGGGTGCTTGGCTCATAAAACAGAGTCGCGATTTTCTTTCCGTCGCAGACGTGTGC
>NZ_FR895091.1:15002-15897 GCF_000434655.1 Clostridium sp. CAG:43
ATATTTGGCTGGATTGGCTTCGATATCGGAAGCGAGATCCAGAAGCTGGTCGATCTCCTCAACGGAAAAATCCAGTGGATTCAGCAAATGTCTCATTTGATTCTCCTTCTCTATTCGTATTAGCATATTTTTCCCAACTATTATAAAACATTTCCAGATGGATTGCTATAGCTTTTAATGATCTGTGATATAAAAAATATGAATAGGGGGGATAGAAAATATGGACAATGTGATGACGGCTGGAAGATTACCTGCGATGAAATAGGAAATAAAAATGACTTTCCAGGGCAAAATGGATTAGCGTAAGGAACGGTCAGACAGGGAGAAAAATCTGGTAAGAAAAGCGTAAGGAACATTAAGAAAAATAAGGTAGGAGAATTGAAACAAATCCGGTATAATGTAGAAAGAAGAACTGGAATTGCAATGGTTGAAACTTGTATAAATCCAGGTTGTCAGGAATGGATTTCGATGGAATATTCAGGAGCATGAAATAAGTTAGAAAATGGAGAAGGCTGATGGAAGAGCGGAAAGTGCCGGGGAAGAATGAACTCCGGAAACGGGAACCTGTCATACAGGTAAAAAATCTATATAAAGTCTACCGCGTCGGCGAGACGAAAGTATACGCGCTGAACGGCGTTGATTTTACGATGTACCGTGGCGAATTCTGTGCGATTGTAGGTACCTCCGGTTCGGGTAAATCTACCTTATTGAATATGCTGGCGGGGCTGGAGAAGCCGACGAAGGGCGAGATTGTCATAGCCGGACAGCACATAGAAAAATTAAACGAGAACCAGCTGGTGGCATTCCGCCGGGAGCGGGTCGGATTTATCTTCCAGTCATATAACCTGCTCGGTACGATGAATGCGGTTGAAAATGTAGCGCTTCCGCTGTCCTT
>NZ_FR895091.1:15937-16396 GCF_000434655.1 Clostridium sp. CAG:43
AGGCGCCGGGAGATGGCGGAAAAATATCTGAAAATGGTCGGACTGGAAAAAGTCGGCGATCATATGCCGAACCAGATGTCCGGCGGGCAGCAGCAGCGTGTCGGCATTGCACGGGCGCTGGTGGTACATCCAGAGATCATTTTTGCAGACGAGCCGACTGGAAATCTGGATTCGCACACGACGATGGATGTGCTGAAACTGATGCAGCGGATCGTCCGGGAACAGAACCAGACGCTGGTTATGGTCACGCATGATAACCATCTGGCGGCGTATGCGGACCGGATCTTCCATATTATCGATGGGAAGATTGTGAAGATAGAGGAGAATCGGCAAATGGGCAAGGAAGATGGGAAAATAGAGGAAATTTAAGAGAGCGAAAGACGGAGCAGATATGAAAATAGACAGATAAAAATAGAGTGTTGGCTGTGTCTGGAATTTAGGACAATAAGCGGGAATCCT
>NZ_FR895092.1:0-7791 GCF_000434655.1 Clostridium sp. CAG:43
CAAGCGAGAGCTTTGCCGCCTCTTTAGGGATAAATTTCGGTTCCGTTGTCATGATCGTTTTCCCCGCCGAAGACTGGGGAAGTTCATCCCGGGCGCGCTCGCGGGCATGGACATCTTCCAGCCCCGGAAGGACGAGAAGTTCCATAAAGCGCTTAATAAAGGTCGATTTCCCTGTCCGAACCGGACCAACCACCCCAATATAGATCTCGCCGCCGGTTCGCGCCTGGATATCGCTGTATACATTAAAATGATCCATAAAAATACCCCCTTGGTCTGCTGATACAATGTATTCAGACCATAAGGGGGTTATGAATATTCCCAATTGGAAAGCTCCGACTCACAGAACATTTTTATTCGCTCAGATAAGCCTTCTTCACTCTCTCATTATTCATCAGTTCTTTCGCATCACCACTCAGAACGATATTGCCCGTCTCAAGCACATATGCTTTATTGGAAATGGAGAGCGCTTTTTTCGCATTCTGCTCGACCAGAAGAACGGTCACTCCGTCCTTGTTGATTTCCTGGATAATATCGAAAATCTCATTAACATAGAGTGGGGACAGACCCATCGACGGCTCGTCGAGAACGATCAGGCGCGGGTGGCTCATGAGGGCGCGTCCCATCGCAAGCATCTGCTGCTCGCCGCCGGACAAAGTTCCGGCAAGCTGGTTCTTGCGCTCTTTCAGACGCGGGAAACGCTTGTAAATCATTTCGATCGTATCTTCAATTTCCTTCTTGTCATTTCTCGTATACGCACCCATTTTCAGGTTCTGGAGAACCGTCAGGGAAGCGAACACACGGCGCCCCTCCGGCACGTGGGCGATTCCCATTGATACCAGCTTATAGCCCGGTACATGGGTAATATCCGTTCCCTCAAATGTGATATTGCCTGCCTTGGACGGCAGCAGACCCGTGATCGTGTGAAGCGTCGTCGTCTTTCCGGCTCCGTTGGCACCGATCAGCGCTACCACATCGCCCTGTTCTACCTCAAAGGAAATTCCCTTGAGTGCCTGTATCACACCATAATATACCTGTAAATCTTTTACTTCCAGCATTGACATACGAAACTTCCCCCTATTCTCCCAGATATGCTTTGATAACTTCTGGATTGCTGAGTACCTCGCTGGTCGGTCCCTCTGCCAGCATATGACCGAAGTTTAAGACCGTCAGGCGCTCGCAGATACCGGAGACCAGCTTCATATCATGCTCAATGAGAAGTACGGTCATATCAAAATGATCGCGCACGAAACGGATCGTCTTCATCAGCTCTGCCGTCTCATTCGGGTTCATGCCGGCTGCCGGCTCGTCAAGAAGCAGAAGCTTCGGCTCGGTCGCCAGCGCTCTGGCGATCTCCAGCTTTCTCTGCTTGCCGTATGGGAGGTTCGATGCCTTATAATCAAACTCTTTGTCGAGGTCAAATACCTTCAAAAGCTCCATCGCGCGCTCATCCATCTCTTTCTCAACCTTGTAATAGGACGGAAGACGCAGAATGCCGCTCAGCGTAGAATATTTATGATGATTGTGAAGACCAACCTTTACATTGTCAAGCACGCTCAGCTCCTTGAACAGACGGATATTCTGGAAGGTTCTCGCGATGCCTGCCTGATTGATCTGGATTGCCTTGTGACCGGTAATGTCCTTTCCATCCAGCAGAATCCGTCCGCCATCCGGCTTGTACACGCCCGTCAAAAGGTTGAAAATAGTCGTTTTACCAGCGCCGTTCGGTCCGATCAGGCCGTAGAGCTGTCCTTTTTCTATCGTGATGCTGAAATCATCGACCGCTTTCAGACCACCAAAAGAAATACTTAAATTTTTTACATCCAGCATTGCCATGATTTACGCCTCCCCTTCTGTCTTCTTTTTCCGGAATGATGAAAAGATGCGCCCGCGGACCTCGATCGCCTTCGGACTGGAGGTCAAAAGCATCATTACAATCAGGACGACCGCGTAAATCAGCATACGGTAATTATTGAGGCTTCGAAGCATCTCCGGAAGCAGGGTTAAGATAACCGCCGCGATCATGGAACCACGGATATTTCCGATGCCGCCCAGAACCACAAATACAAGGATCATAATGGACATATTATAACCGAAGCTTTTCGGGGTCGCTGCCAGCGTCGCCAGGTTGTGTGCGTACAGAACGCCTGCCACACCGGCTAAGGAAGCAGAGATGGTAAATGCCATCAGTTTGTATTTCGTGATATTGATACCCACAGACTCTGCCGCAATACGGTTGTCGCGGATCGCCATGATCGCACGGCCTGTCCGGGAATTGATGATATTCAATACAATAAACAGGGTCAGGAGTACCAGGATAATGCCGATCGTAAAGGTCGCCGTCTTCGGTGTACCTGTGATACCCTGTGCACCCTTGATGATCACCTGACCGTCCGCTGCCAGCTTTAAGGAAGCTACATCTTTCATGGAAACGTGGATTCCGTTTCCGTCGATGCCGACGTACAGAACATTGATAATATTTTTAACAATCTCACCGAATGCCAGCGTTACAATCGCCAGATAGTCTCCTTTCAGACGCAGAACCGGAATACCGATGAGGATACCAAATACCGCCGCTACCGCCGCACCGACAAAAAGCGCCAGAATGAAGCGTACCTGGTTGCTTGCGATCACATTTTTCATGGCATGATTAAAAAATGCACCTGAAAACGCACCCGCACACATGAATCCGGCATGACCCAGACTCAGCTCGCCGAGGATACCAACCGTGAGGTTTAAGGAAACCGCCAAAATCGTATAGGTACAAAGTGGAACCAGAATACCCTTTAAAAGACTGTTTACATGGCCGCCTGCCATCATAATCTGAATCAGAATGTAACAGCCGATTACAATCGCATATGTGATCGCATTCTGAATCCGAATTTTATTTTTATATGCGTTCATTTTAAACACCTGCACTTTCTCTTGCTTATTGCAGTTCATGCACCATCTTGTTTTCACACGGCACTTTCCGTTTCAAAAGTCCCCGGCATGAACCATCGTATAATTTTCTCTATTATACTTTCTCCGTCATCTTCTTGCCGAGAATACCGGTCGGGCGGACCAGAAGCACGATAATCAGGACAGAGAATACGATCGCGTCAGAAAGCTGGGAGGAAATATACGCCTTGGCAAGGTTTTCAATGATACCAAGCAGGATACCGCCGATAAATGCGCCCGGGATCGAACCGATACCGCCAAATACCGCTGCCACGAATGCCTTGATACCCGGCATGGAACCGGTGTACGGAGACAGGGACGGGTACGCCGAGCAGAGCAGCACGCCTGCTACTGCCGCCAGGGCGGAACCAATCGCAAAGGTTACGGAGATCGTGCGGTTTACATTGATACCCATCAAGGTTGCCGCACCGCGATCCTCAGAAACCGCCAGCATCGCCTGCCCCATTTTCGTCTTGTTGATAAATGTCATCAGGGCAGCCATAATCACGATACAGCTTAAAATCGTCACGATCGTGACACTGGAGATCGAAAGCTTGCCGCCAGCCAGCTTTAATGCCGGTACAGTAATAACTGATGTAAACTGTCTCGCATTGGAACCAAAAATCAGAAGCGCCACGTTCTGGAGCAGATAACTGACACCGATCGCGGTGATCAGAACTGCCAGCGGGGACGCGTCACGCAACGGTCTGTATGCAACTCGCTCGATCGTAACGCCCAGCACTGTACACACAACCACCGAAGCCAGAATACCCACAACCGGAGAACCGCCCATCGTTGTGACAATCGTAAACACTGTGAAACCGCCTACCATGATGATATCGCCGTGTGCGAAGTTCAGCATACGCGCGATGCCATAAACCATGGTGTAGCCCAGTGCAATGATCGCATAGACACTTCCCAGACTGATGCCATTGATTAAATAAGAAAGAAAACTCATATGTATACACCTACCTCTTTGTTTCTACGTTTTCGCATTTCCCTGTACACGCATTTCGCTGCACATGTTTACCTGTGACCGAATTTAGCAGAACAAACATGACCGTCTCGCAGTCCGCAGAAAGCAAACACCCAGTCGTCGTCGCAGGCAAGCATGTGCAGTGAACCGTTTTAAAAAGAAAGCTGTTACTAAATGCCCGGCAGCCATCTGTGACGCCGGACATCCAGTAACAGTCCCATCAGAGCTACATACATATAGCCGCAACGGTTCTGCAGTTTTTAAATTTTTAATTACTGCATCATCTCATATTTGCCGTCTTTGATCTCTACAGCTTTCGGCGCTTTCTGCGGCTCGCCTTCTGCCGTCCAGTGCATCTCTGTACCGGTCAGACCATCGATCTGGATCTCAGTCATAGCTGTTTTCAGTGCATCGCAGATATCGGAAGCGCTCATATCCGGTGTGACCTCTGCCTTCTCTGCAGCTGCCTTAATTGCATATACGCCGTCGTAAGCATCTGCTGCGAACTGAAGCGGGTCGATGCCGTAAGCATCACGGTAAGCAGTTACGAAGTCCTGGCTGGACTCCTCATCTACGGAGAACGGAGTCAGAAGCATCAGACCTTCTGCTAAGGACTTATCAAAGCCATCAACGCTCAGGATACCGTCCATACCATCACAGCCGAAGAACTGCGGATGGAAATCTTTATCGTTTGCCTGTTTCAGGATAACAGATGCCTCCTGATAGTAGATCGGCAGGAATACCAGATCAGCGCCGGACTCTTTTGCTTTATCAAGCTGTACGGAGAAATCGGTATTGTTATCAGATGTAAATGCCTCGCTGGCTACTACCTCCAGACCCTGATTCGGGGCCTCTGCTACGAAGGACTCGCGGATACCATCAGAGTACTCGCTGGAGCTGTCGTAGATGATAGCGATCTTGGTTGCCAGTTTGTGCTCGCCGATGTACTGAGCGGATGCACGTCCCTGATCCGGATCCGAATAGCATACGCGGAATGCGTTGTCGCCGGAAATACTCTCAACAGCAGATCCGGACGGAGTCAGCTGGAACAGGTTATCTGCTGCTGTCTCTGCTACAACTGCGATACACGGCTTGGAAGTAACGGTACCAAGAAGCATCTGCATGTTCCAGTCTTTTAAGGTATTGTATGCGTTGATCGCCTTCTCCGGATCATTCTCATCATCCTGGAAGTTGAACGCTACCTGGTAACCATTGATACCGCCAGCCTCGTTGATCTCATTGATTGCCAGCTCAGTACCATTCTTTACAGCCGCACCGTAAGCGCCAGCCGCACCGGTGATCGGTCCGATACCGCCAATTTTAAATACTTCGCCGTCAGCTCCCTCTGCGCCCTGTGCGTCTTCTGCTGCTGATTCAGAAGTGCTCGCATTTCCAGAGCCACCGCAAGCGGTCATAGACATCGCCATCATGGCTGCAAGTCCAAGACTAACTACTCTTTTTTTCATAATATTCTCCTCCAATTCTATGCTGCAATGGAATACAGCAACTATTTGAATGAGGCAATTATAAATTTTACCCCTCTAATTGTCAATACAAAAACCACCTAAAAAAGAGGGAATTTAGCAGATTTTCAACTTTTTGCGCTAAATTCTCTCTTTTCCAGATCTTGTAGTTATATTAGATATTCTTACGGGTTATAGTAAACACTTTTTACAAGTTTTGTCCGCCTGACACAGACACCTGCATTTTCCAGAAAAACATAGTAGATCTCATTGCTATTTTTCCGAATTTAATCACTCAAATTCAGAAAAACGGCTGCCGCCTGAATTATCCTTCCCACGGAAGATCGCTCGATTCGATCCGCGGATCGCGCATCATCAGATCCGCCAGCGCCTCTTTCGGAGATTTTCCGTCAAACAGCACCTGATTGACCTGGGAAACGATCGGCATATCGCAGCCGTATTTCTGTGCCAGCAGAAGACCGGCTTTCGCAGAATAAACGCCCTCGACAACCATCTGCACTTCCTTCATCGCCTCATCCATCGTGTATCCCTTTCCAATCAGGATACCCGCCCGGCGGTTGCGGCTGTGCATGCTCGCACAGGTTACGATCAAATCACCGATGCCGGATAATCCGTAGAAGGTCTGCTGTTTTCCGCCCATTGCAATACCCAGACGGGCAATCTCCGCAATTCCGCGGGTGATCAGCGCCGCCTTCGTGTTATCACCGCATCCCAGCCCATCCGCTGTACCGGCTGCCAGCGCAATGACATTTTTAAGAGCCGCACCAATCTCGACGCCCAACATGTCCGGGCTGGTGTAAATGCGGAACACCGGACTCATGAACACACTCTGCATGAACTCGGCAGTCTTTTTGCGGTGCGCCGCTGCCACACAGGTAGTCGGAAGTCCCCGGCTCACCTCCTCGGCATGGCTCGGTCCGGAAAGGACGGCTACCTCCGCCAACGGAAGCTCCTCCTCGATGACCTGTGACATCGTCATAAGACTCTGCTCCTCGATTCCCTTCGCCACATCCACGACAATCTGACCGTAACGCAGGTATTCCTTCATCTTCGCCGCCGTACTGCGGACATAGACGGACGGAACCGCCATAATCAGCATATCCTTCTCCGCCATCGCGGTGCGCAGATCAGCTGTCATCTGGATCGGATCCGGAAGTACAACCTCCGGCAGATTTTTGTGCCGTCTGGTGCGGCTCATTTCCTGGATCTCTGTATCAAATGCGGACCAGATTGTCACATCCTGCCCATTATTGTTCAGAAGCACCGCCAGGGCTGTGCCCCAGGTTCCGGCTCCGATAATTCCTACTGCTGCCATCCTGATACCTCCCGACCTGCTTTTCTCTCTTCTTCTCTCTACAGGTCAATGTTATTTGGAAATTTTTATACATTCCCATTACTTATGACGTTACTGTTCATGCATACGTGCCCAGTAACGGAATTTGCCGTGGCTTCGCATTTAAATACGGTAAATTCCTGCTGCCACCACGTTTTCTTACGGCACTTTCGGTTTCAAAAGTGTCCACCTGTGAACAATTACCTTATGGCAACTATGTAAAGTGTTGTTAAACTTCTTTCATGATTTCTTCGCGCCCAGTTTGTTTTCTGTGCCGGACAACAGACGCCCAATATTGCTCCGATGGCGCCAGATCGCCATGCACATCAGAATCGCGCCCAGTGCATAGAACTGGATGCGGTTCGGCGTGCTTACCCGGTAGGAACCCATGCTCTCAAAGATCACAAGCTCTGCAAAAAAGGTGATCGACACAAGAATCGAACCAAGCGATACATAGCGGGTCAGGAACACCGTCACGGAGAAAATCACGAAACAGGTCAGCGTAATCCGCAGATCCATCGCTGTCATGATGCCCGCCATGCAGGCAATTCCCTTGCCGCCCTTGAATTTCAGGTAAAACGGGAAATTGTGACCGAGTGTGACTCCCAGACCCGCATACAATGCAAGAAGATCCACGTCCGCATTTCCCTTAAACAGCAGACGGCAGACTGCCATTGCAAACACCGCCTTGAAAAAGTCTCCTAAAAATACGATCGCGCCCGCTTTCTTTCCCATCACACGCAGGACGTTCGTAGAACCGGCATTTCCGCTGCCGTACTGGCGGATATCCATATGATTCGCCTTTCCATACAGATAGCCGGACTGGATCAGACCAAAGATATAGCCAATCACAATACAGATGAGACGTTCCATTATTGATCCTTCCCCTTTCTCTCACGGATCAGGAATTTTAAGGAAGTTCCCTTGAATCCGAATGCGTCACGGATCTTGTTCTCGAGATACCGTGTATATGAGAAATGCATTAGTTCCTTATCATTGACAAACACAACGAATGTCGGCGGTTTGACCGCTACCTGTGTCATATAGTAGAGCTTTAAACG
>NZ_FR895092.1:7815-9824 GCF_000434655.1 Clostridium sp. CAG:43
GCCCTTGTCAGACGGCGGCTGCTGCAGTGCCACTGCCTCTGCCAGGATCTCATTGAGAACGCCGGTTGCAATACGCAGTGTCTGATTTTCGCGCACCATGTCGATCATCTCAAACAGCTTATTCATACGCTGTCCGGTCAGTGCGGATACGAACACGAACTCCGCATACGGAATAAAGGACAGAACAGTCTTAATCTTATTGGTGTACTCATAAATAGTCTTATCGGTCTTATCGATCGCATCCCATTTATTTACCACGATGATAATACCTTTTCCACGCTCATGTGCGATACCGGCAATCTTTGCATCCTGCTCGGTTACTCCCTCTTTCGCGTCGATAACCATCAGAACCACATCAGCTCTCTCAACCGCCGTTACGGTACGGATGATGCTGTAGCGCTCCAGCTCCTCCTTGATCTTGCTCTTGCGGCGCAGACCTGCCGTATCGATAAAGACATATTCGGTACCGTTGCGGACAATCTCTGTATCGACTGCATCGCGGGTCGTACCGGCGATATCCGATACGATGACGCGGTTCTCGCCCAGAAGCTTATTTATAATAGAAGATTTACCTACGTTTGGTTTTCCGACAATCGCCACTCTCGGACGGTCATCCTCTTCCTCGTCACCGCTTCCCTCCGGGAAATGTGCCACGACTTCATCCAGCAGATCGCCCAGTCCCAGACGGGAGGCTGCCGAGATCGCTACCGGATCACCAATACCGAGGTTGTAGAACTCATAGACATCATTGCCAAATTTCGCCGGATTGTCTACTTTATTGACCGCCAGAACAACCGGTTTTCTCGATTTACGCAGCATATCCGCCACCTTGGAATCCGAATCGGTCATGCCCTGACGCACATCTACGATAAACAGGATCACATCCGCCGTCGCGATCGCGATCTCCGCCTGCTCACGCATCTGGGACAGGATAATATCCTTCGTATCCGGCTCGATACCGCCAGTATCGATCAGGGTAAAAGAATGGTCTAACCAGGTACAGTCCGCGTAAATACGGTCACGCGTTACACCTGGAGTATCTTTTACAATCGAAATCATATCGCCCGCAAGGACGTTGAAAAGGGTGGATTTTCCCACGTTTGGACGTCCAACGACCGCCACCACCGGTTTCTTTTTCATATTTATGCCTCCATTTATTTTCATGCTCCGCAGCTGGTTTGTAAATCCACAGCTGCTATTTTTATTGTCCAGTTACTTGTTTCATTCATTGTGATGAATTTCACATCCAGACGCTTTCTTTCTGTGTGTCCGAAAGCACGTTTTCCTCTGTATTTCCAGCCATCACGTTTCTTTCTCATCCTCCAGATCTGAGTCTTCCTCTTCAAAACAAACGACTTCGTCCGGGGCATCCTAATCCAGGTCTTCCGGCTCATATGCGTACACCTGTACGCCATCCCGATCTTCTTCCTGCCAGTTATCATCCATCTGAGCGGCAAATTCCTCCGGATCCGGCTCATACTCGCCATGCCTGGAGCTTTCCTCCTTCACAGGAGCCAGAATTGCTTCCACAAAATCACGTCCGCTTGATTTTACAATATCCACCGGAACTTGTAAAGCATTTTGTACATCCGTGCGGGTCAGATCATCCAGAAATGTCTCCTCGCCGCTTCGGAACATGGCGCTTGGAAGCAGTAGGCGGCTGCCAAGCGGCTGTTCCTTTAACTGTGCAATCAGATCCTTTGCCGTGATCAACCCCGCCACCGTGATCCGCTCACCAAAGAAGTCATTGCGGATCGCATATACATGTACCTTTTTCCCCGGGAACTGGCGGCACACGCGCTCTACATACTGCTCAATATACGGGGCAGCCAGCCGTCCCGTTGCAATCGAAATCTCCTCCGGGCACACCTCGCCAGCCTCTCCCGGATGCAGCTGCTCCAGCGCCTCGGCTATCTCCTCTTCCATCAGGCGAA
This sequence comes from Clostridium sp. CAG:43, assembly GCF_000434655.1. NCBI lineage: Bacteria > Bacillati > Bacillota > Clostridia > Eubacteriales > Clostridiaceae > Clostridium > Clostridium sp. CAG:43. Next base: position 9,750 of record NZ_FR895092.1, read on the forward strand.
TCATGCCGACCCCATTTTCCAGCTGGATATAGCCATCATAGCGATCCGCTTCCGGAAGCGGGCGCCCGGCGCCCA
>NZ_FR895092.1:9833-10124 GCF_000434655.1 Clostridium sp. CAG:43
GGCGCCCATGTAAAACTCATCGCTGGCGTGAATGAAGTGAATACCGTGTTCCGCATAGATCTTCTTCTGCCATTTCTCTATCAAATCAATGGTATCGCCCAACTGCTCCGGTGTAAACGGCTCAAGCGGATACAGACCATCGCGGTACTTCGAGAGACCGACCGGCACGACCGAAACACTCTGCATCGCCGGAATGTATTTCGTCAGATCACGGATCGAACGGTCTAACTCCGCCCCGTCATTGACGCCCCGGCATAAAACGATCTGACCATTCATCGGGATATCCGCCTC
>NZ_FR895092.1:10181-16707 GCF_000434655.1 Clostridium sp. CAG:43
AAGCGGTTATGAAGCATCTTGCAGCGCAGCTCCGGATTTGTCGTCTGCACTGAAATATTGATCGGCGCCAGCTTAAACCGGATAATCCGCTCAATATCCTTATCCTTCATATTCGTCAGCGTGATATAGTTGCCCTGCAGGAACGAAAGTCTGGAATCATCGTCCTTAAAATACAGTGTCTCACGCATGCCCGGCGGCATCTGGTCGATGAAACAGAAGATGCACTTATTCCTGCAGGAACGATAATCGCTCATCAGACCATTTTCAAAGGTAATCCCCAGATCCTGATACTCATTTACGATATCCAGTTCCCACTCCTCGCCGTTCTTCTTGCGGACCAGCAGCGTAATCTCCTCACTGTTTATCTTATATTCATAATCAAAAATATCCTCTATCTCATCTCCATCGATCGTCAGAAGGACGTCCCCCGGCTCCAGCTCCATTTCCTCCGCAATCGAGCCCGGATCGACCGATTTTATCAGATGACCTTTTTTCATTTATAAAATCCTCATTTCAAATATTTTTAAACCCTAAGAATCCAGTATTATATTAACAGTAATCAGCTTTTTTGTAAAGTTGTGCTTCTGATTCGCAGATGTGGATTTTTTTTGTAATTTTCTCATTTGCTATTGACGTTTCTTATCGTAAAATGGTATAAAATAGTTGTATTATGTCCTGCAAATGGCAGACAAACTTGTACGCTCTGCCCGCATGCATCGAAGGACCTACACTGTTTGGAGGTATAATCATGTCGAATGACTACGTGTTTAATGACACGCTTCCGGTTGCGCCGCTTAAAATTGCCGCACTGGAGAGCTGCCGGGATCTGGCTGAGAAAGTCAACTCCCACATTATCAATTTCCGCCGCAACGATATTGAAGTCCTGAAAAAGCGTCAGGAAAATTTACAGTACCGCGGCTATGATGCTGATTCCTACATGCTTGACTGCGCGTGCCCGCGTTTCGGAAGCGGTGAAGCAAAAGGCATCGTCAATGAGTCTGTCCGTGGTACCGATATTTACGCCATGGTCGATGTAACCAACTACAGCCTGACCTACAAAATGAGCGGATTTACCAATCATATGTCCCCGGACGACCATTATCAGGATTTAAAACGTATCATCGGCGCATCCATTGCTACCGCACATCGTGTCAATGTTATCATGCCGTTCTTATATGAGGGACGCCAGCACAAGCGCAGCGGTCGTGAATCCCTTGACTGTGCGATGATGCTCGAAGAACTGATTCAGATGGGCGTAAGCAACATCATTACCTTCGATGCACATGACCCGCGTGTACAGAACTCCATTCCGTTAAGCGGTTTTGATAATTTCATGCCGACCTACCAGTTTATCAAGGCATTACTGAACCATGACAAAACCTTAAAGATCGACAAGGACAACCTGATGGTTATCAGCCCGGACGAGGGCGCTATGTCCCGCGCCGTATATCTGGCAAACAACCTGGGTGTTGACATGGGTATGTTCTACAAACGCCGCGACTACTCCCGTGTTGTCAATGGACGTAACCCGATCGTTGCCCATGAGTTCTTAGGTTCTTCCGTTGAAGGAAAGACCGTTCTCATCATTGATGACATGATCTCCTCCGGCGAGAGCATGCTGGACACCTGCCGCGCCCTCAAAGAGCGCAAGGCAAAACGCGTCGTTGTATGCGCTACCTTCGGTCTGTTCACCAACGGACTTGAGAAATTCGACGAATTTTTCGCAAAAGGTTACCTCGACTGCGTCGTAACCACCAACTTAAACTACCACACGCCGGAACTTCTTAAACGTGACTGGTATGTAGAAGCTGATATGAGCAAGTTTATCGCTGCAATCATCAACTCCCTGAACCATAACGTATCTCTGGAGAACGCACTGACTCCGACTGCGAAGATCCAGAAGCTGATTAAACGGTATAACGAGGGACAGATGTAATGAAAATTGACGGCTGATAAACGGCTGTAAATTTCAAAAAACTCCTGCATAAACAGATAAATCTTCATTCTGTGTATGCAGGAGTTTTTCTGATTTCATAGGAAATTGCGTCCTATGAAACAAAAAATTATTAATCTACTTAACCCGCGATTTGCAATTCAACCCATACCCGATCATTCCGCCAATCATTCCCCCTATAATATGAGTCATATGGGAAATATTGTCTCGAATCGTAATACCATCCCAGACCTGCTGCCCTATAAACAGAACCGCCACCAGAATGAACGTAACTGGTATTTCACCCTCGCGAAAATTTGTAAACGAAGATAATAGTATAAAGGCAAACACAACTCCACTGGCACCGCACAATGCAGTCGCCGGAAAAAGGATATAATTTGCCAGTCCCGTCACAAACGCTGTCACAAGGATAACCTCCAGAAGAACCCTCGATGAATATTTTTCTTCCAGCATCGGTCCAAGTAATAGCAGATAACTCATATTACCGATTAGATGTGACCAGTCCGCATGTCCAAATATATGTGTAAACATCCGGATCCACGTCATCGGTGACAGGAGGGAAGAATGGTATGTCATAAATAAAAGCAGCCCGCTTCTTCCGCCCGTGAGGTAGTTTAATAACGTGGCAGCAAAACTCACAGCCACTATAAAAATGTTAACCATACCATAGATGCCTGATTTCCGCGACCCCCAGCCATCACAAATTCACCTTCTCCCATCCTCTCTCTAAATATCCATTCATCTTCCGTTTCAGTTCCTGATTCTCCTCCGCCTCCAACAGCGGATCTTTATCCATTAATTTCTTCACTTCATCCGAAACTGCCTTCAATATATCTGCATCTGCAAATATATCTGCTAAATGGAATTCGAGATCACCGCTCTGGCGGACGCCAAATAGGTCGCCGGGACCGCGCAGTTTTAAGTCTTCGGAGGCGATGTAGAAGCCGTCATTTGACTTGTTGAGAATATCCAGCCGCTTTCCCGCGTCTTCTTCGCCGGAGGCGTTAACCATGATGCAGTAGGACTGATCTTTTCCTCGACCGACACGGCCACGGAGCTGATGGAGCTGCGCCAGACCGAAACGCTCGGCATTTTCGATCATCATAACGGTGGCATTCGGGACATTGATTCCGACCTCGATGACCGTGGTGGATACCAGCACATGAATCTCATTTGCCGCAAATGCTTCCATGATCGCATTTTTTTCTTTTCCCTTCATCTTTCCGTGCAGATATTCCACCCGGATCGACGGGGACAGGGCGCGGCGCAGCTCTTCGGTATAATCGATGACGTTCTCTGCCTCCAGCATCTCACTCGGCTCGACCATCGGGCAGATGACGTATGCCTGACGGCCGGCGCGGACTTCATTTTCGATGAAACGGTAGGCATTCGGGCGAAATTCACGGTTCACGACACAGTTCTTGATCGGCTGCCGGTTTGCCGGAAGTTCATCGATGATGGAAATATCAAGATCCCCATATAAAATAATCGCCAGCGTCCGTGGGATCGGCGTCGCACTCATGACAAGCACATGCGGCTCGCCGCCTTTTTTGCTCAGCATTTCCCGCTGTGCCACTCCAAAACGGTGCTGTTCATCCGTGATTACCAATGCCAGATTGTCGTACACCACTTTTTCCTGAATCAGCGCGTGGGTTCCAATCACGATATCTGCCTCATGATTTTCAATCGACTCTCTGGCAAGCCGTTTTTCCTTCGCTGTCATCGAACCGGTCAGAAGCACCGGACGATATGTGATTCCCAGCGACGCAAACAATTCGGTCATCGACTCGTAATGCTGACGCGCCAGTACCTCCGTCGGTACCATCAGCGCCCCCTGATATCCATTTGCCGCCGCCTGCAGCAACGCCAGAATCGCCACAATCGTCTTACCTGAACCAACGTCGCCCTGAATCAATCGGGTCATGATATGCCCGCCGGACAAATCGGCGTACACCTCCCGGATTACCTTTTTCTGTGCCCCGGTCAGAGCATATGGGAGGCGCTCTTCCACCGACGCCATTTCCCCAGAAAACGTAAATGGATATGCGCTCTTTTTATCTTCTTTTTTGTCTTTGAGCAGGCGCACTGACATCAGGAACATGAAAAATTCATCAAACACAAGACGTTTCCGGGAAAACATCAGTTCTTCCAGGTTTGCCGGAAAATGGATGTGCTCCAGCGCATAGTTGATTTCCGCCAATCCGTACTTTTCCCGCAGACCAGCCGGCAGATATTCCCGTTCCATCTGGCGCATCGTGAGGGCTTCCGTGACTGCCTTTGCGATTGTCTTATTGCCAAGTCCCTTCGTCTGTCCGTAAACCGGCTGCATAGACGACACGACTTTCGCATACTGTTCCGGGCGGTAGATCTCCGGCTGCTCCATCGTAAGTCTTCCCCGTTTTTTTACCACACGGCCACGGAAAATAAAGCGTTCCCCCGCCTTGAGCGTCCCGCGCAGATAGGGCATATTGTACCATGCCAGCGCCAGTGTGCCTCCGCTGTCCCGCAATCCAGCCGTCGTAACCTGCAGACGCGCTCCATACCGCACCACATCCGCCGTTTTTGCCAGGATTCCGCCGACTGCCGCGATCGTATCTTCCTTCAGTTCCGCGATCGGCTGCGCTTCCTTAAACTCGTCATAAGCACGCGGATAATAATGGAGCAGTTCTTCCACCGTTTCCACGCCTATTTTTTGAAATAACTTTGCCGTCTTTTCACCGATGCCCTTGACAGCGGTTATATTCTGCTGTTCCATCTATCTCCTCCTGCTTTTCAGAATATTCTCCGGAAAATCAGCCACGCAGACAGTTACCGGACAAAAAATCCGGGAATACATTGGAATGAAAGAGAGGCAGGACGCAGGGATCTCTCCCCTGACCTGCCTCATTTCATACTTATGAATTATTTTGTTTTATACGCCAAATGTTTTATCTGCGCCATCACATAGAAAATTCATTTTCTCGTTATCTGCATTTTCTCAGCCAATAGTGCAGATTCATTTAACGCATTTCAATCACTTTANNACGCATTTCAATCACTTTAAACGACCTAAATCTACTCTACCGAAATCATATAATAGTAAATCGGCTGCCCGCCATTCTGGCATTCAAATTCGCAGGATGTAAATTCTTTGCGGGCTTTCTCACAAAATGCCTCTGCGTCCTCTTCCGTGACATCCTCACCATAATAGATCGTCACAAGCTCAGACTCATCATCTACCATCTTACGAAGTGACTCCATCGCGGTCTCCTCGATATTCTTGCCAACTGCCAGCATGCCGCTGTCGCCGATCCCCATGATATCGCCCTCTGCGATCTCCATACCATCAATCGATGTATTGCGGACTGCGTAGGTAATCTGAGCGGTCTTAACGTGGCTCATCTCCTCGGACATCTGTTCCATATTTTCTTCCGCCGTCAGATCCGGAGCAAAATTAATCAGCGCCGTGATACCCTGCGGAACCGTCTTGGACGGAACTACATATACCTTGGTATCTTCTGACAGGCTCTTTGCCTGCTCTGCCGCCAGAATAATATTTTTATTGTTCGGCAGAATGTAAACTGTCTCGGCATGGACTTTTTCGATTGCTTCCAGCATATCCTCCGTACTCGGATTCATCGTTTGTCCGCCCTCGATGATATAGTCAGCGCCGATGCCCTTGAAAATCTCAGAAAGACCTTCTCCGACCGATACGGCGATAAATCCATATTTCTTGCGCGGTTCTTCCTTCTTCTCTTTGGCTTCCTCTTCTGCCTTCTGCTGTGCCGCCAGACGTTCGGAATCTTTGATCAGTTTCTCCTGATGTTCCTCGCGCATATTGTCAATCTTGATGCGGGACAGGGAACCGTAGGTCAGTGCTTTCTGAATCGCCAGGCCTGGATCGTTTGTATGAACGTGAATCTTGACAATATCATCATCTGCCACAACTACCAGGGAGTCGCCGATCGTGCTCAGATAATCTTTCAGTTCCTGCTCTGTCGTCTCATCCGCCGGTTTTTCTGCATTGATAATAAATTCCGTACAATAACCAAAACGGATATCCGCTGCCTGCGTGCTTCCGGCACCTGTTGCTGTTTTTGCCGCTCCATTTCCCGATACAGACGGAGTAACTGCCGCGTCGATATCCACGACTTTTCCTTTTAAGCCCTCAATACAGCCCTTGATAACCTGAATCAGACCCTGTCCGCCAGAATCCACTACACCTGCCTCTTTCAGAACCGGAAGCATCTCCGGTGTCTGGCTTAAAACATACTCGCCATGCTCCAATACTTTCTCTGAAAATTCAAGTACGTCCTCGGTCTGCGGTGCCAGTTCTGCCGCTTTATCCGCCATTCCCTTGGCAACAGTCAGAATCGTACCTTCCTTCGGCTTCATAACTGCCTTATAAGCGGTCTCCGTCGCACGATTAAATGCGTCTGAGAGAACACTCGTCGTAATGACATCTACCGTCTTAATCTCTTTCGTAAATCCGCGGAAGAGCTGTGAAAGGATAACGCCGGAATTGCCTCGTGCGCCGCGCAGGGAACCGGAGGAAATCGCTCTCGCCAGCGCCTCCATCGTCGGATTTTCAAC
>NZ_FR895092.1:16716-18696 GCF_000434655.1 Clostridium sp. CAG:43
GGATTTTCACCGGCTGCCACTTCTCTGGCGGCTGACAGAATCGTCATCGTCATGTTCGTACCGGTATCTCCATCTGGAACAGGAAATACGTTCAGCTCATTGATCCATTCCTTGTTGGCCTCCAGGCCTTTTGCTCCAGCCAGAAATGCATTCTTTAACATCCCGGCATCTATATAATTCATGCCCACAGGGTTTGTTCCTCCTTAATCTATCACTCTTACGCCTTCAACATAAATGCTGATTTTCTCAACCTTCATGCCAGTAAACTCTTCTACTTTATATTTTACACTCTCGATCAGGTTGTCCGCAACGGTAGAGATGCTGACCCCGTATGCCACGATTACGTGGAAATCGATGCTGAGTGCATTGTCCTTGATGGCTACGTTGATGCCGTGTGTCAGGCTTTCTCTTTTAAGCAGTCTTACCAGACCATCTTTCATACTGACAGCCGCCATGCCAACGATACCGAAGCATTCTACTGCTGTCGTTCCGGCGTACATTGCAATTACTTCCGGATCGATCTGGATCGAACCCATTTTATTGTCGATGCGTCCTTTCATATTGACAGCCTCCGTTTCTTTACTTGTTTTTGTTTGATTCGAATTTTATGCCATGATTTTTTACGGGCTGGACATGCGGAGCCTGAGCGGCTCCTGTGTCGGCGCGTGGAATGAAATATATGCGTCTCTCTACCCCGTCATGCAGCTCGATTCCGCTTCGCTCCATCTCGCTCACGGGCTTCGCCCTATGGATAAAAATGTCTGAAATACGGCTTATGTGCAAGCACAACACCGTTTTTCAGCCTTTTTTATCCGCATGACTCATGGCTTACGCGTATATTATACACCACCCACGTTAAAAAGGAAATAGAAAATAGACATCTGTCGAAAACTTTTTTTATTTTTTTTGGTTTTTCACTTGCATATTTTTCTATTTTCTGCTATTATACCTTTGTTATGGATTTTAATAGGAAGTCCAATGATCGGTTAAGGAGGTGCTACGATGGCTAAGTGTGCAATCTGCGAGAAAGCTGCTCATTTTGGTAATGCAGTGAGTCATTCACATAGAAGATCTAACAAAATGTGGAAAGCTAACGTTAAGTCTGTTAAGGTTAAAACTAATGGCGGAGCTCAGAAGATGTATGTATGTACTTCTTGCTTAAGATCCGGTTTAGTTGAAAGAGCCTAAATCGAGTTTAACTGGCCTCAGGTGTCTGCCTGAGGCTTTTTTCTTGTCCTTAGCATAATGAACGACAAAAAATGTTGGAAATATGCTTTTTGAGCACATTCCAACATTTTATATAAAACCTCTCCTTCAAAACACCTTAAAACAAGTTCAGCAGCGTTCCATACAGCTTCTCATTTCCTATCACCACCAGCGCCAGTTCTTCTTTTGCCTCGCTGAGCTGATAAAAAAGATGTCTCACATCGCGCTCCGTCGAGCGCAGATACCCCATTTCATCATAATAATAGCGCCCATCCAGCCGATTCACCATGCGATCGACTTCTCGCGTATGGCGAGATTGTATTTCTACGGCAGAATCGGATTGCTTTTCCAGTTTTTCCTGCCAATCGGATTCCTGGCACTCATATCCCTGACGGATGTAATCATTCAGCAAATTAGCTGCTTCTGACTCATCGTTGGCATAAACCACCGCGACATGGGGATAGCGCCGCATTCCGCGTCCGTGCGGCAGGTGCATCATATTTTGTATAAAATAGGAAAGTTCTGCATTCGCACGGATCCGATTCGTCAGGTGGAATGTCTGGATTCCCGGCTGCTCCCCCAAGAGCTTTATTGCACCCAGATCCAATTCTTCCGGCGAAATCATATCCTCACAGTTACTGGAAAAAATAACCGGACGCGTTTTGCCGATCTCCAGCAAAATTTCCAATGTATTGGGCGACAGAAGGTGTGCCTCATCTACTAAGATCGCGCTGTATGCTTCAAACCTGATTTCCGCTCCCGTTTGAACACTAT
>NZ_FR895092.1:18742-19059 GCF_000434655.1 Clostridium sp. CAG:43
CCGCAGCCGCTCGTGCAGCACCTTCCACTCTTTTCCCGCTTCACCGCAGTGGATCATGCACACCCGCTGCCGCCCGGAGAGTTTCATCGCAATATCATATAAAAGCAGCGTTTTTCCCGTCCCCGGAAGCCCGGTAAACCAGAAATATCCCGTCCGGTCTGCCCGGATTTTCTTTAAAATCTGGCGTTCAATATCTCTCTGCTGGTATGTCAGGAAATATTCTTTCTTTAAGAACCGTCCCGGCTCTGTGAGCGGCGAAATCAGGTACAGCTCCGCCTGAAACAAGTCTTCGATATCGCCTGGATAATCAGCACTCT
>NZ_FR895093.1:0-2241 GCF_000434655.1 Clostridium sp. CAG:43
TTTTAAATAAAAAATAAGATATCGCAGCAAACATTTTGCTGCCAAACAAAGTGATACAGAGAGAGGAATGAACGGATGGCAATTATAGATCAGAGCAAAATCAGAAATTTCTGCATCATTGCACATATCGATCACGGCAAATCAACGCTGGCAGATCGTATTATTGAGATGACGGGACTTTTAACGAGCCGTGAGATGCAGGCGCAGGTGCTTGATAACATGGATCTGGAGCGGGAGAGAGGTATTACCATCAAGTCGCAGGCAGTCCGCACGGTATATAAGGCGAAAGACGGTCAGGAGTACATTTTTAACCTAATCGACACGCCTGGACATGTGGACTTTAACTACGAGGTTTCCCGAAGCCTGGCGGCGTGCGACGGCGCGATTCTGGTTGTGGATGCGGCACAGGGAATCGAGGCGCAGACGCTGGCGAATGTATATCTGGCGCTGGATCATGATCTGGAGGTCATTCCGGTGTTAAATAAGATCGATCTGCCGAGTGCGGATCCGGAGCGCGTGGCAGCGGAGATCGAGGATGTGATCGGTCTGGAGGCGTCAGATGCACCGCGTATTTCTGCGAAGACCGGCTTAAATGTCGAGGCAGTTCTGGAGGAGATCGTGCAGAAGATCCCGGCACCGGCGGGCGATCCGGAGGCATCGCTGCAGGCGCTTATTTTCGACTCCCTGTATGATTCTTACAAGGGCGTTATCGTATTCTGCCGTGTGAAGAACGGTACGATCAAAAAAGGCACACGCATGAAAATGATGGCGACCGGAGCGGCTGCCGAGGTTGTGGAGGTTGGATATTTTGGCGCAGGTCAGTTTATTCCGTGCGAAGAGCTTTCAGCCGGTATGGTTGGCTATGTGACTGCCAGTATTAAAAATGTGCAGGATACCCGCGTGGGCGATACGATTACCGATCTGGACAACCCATGTGCAGAGCCACTTCCGGGTTACAAGAAGGTAACGCCGATGGTATACTGCGGTCTTTATCCGGCGGATGGTGCGAAATATCCGGATCTGCGGGACGCGCTGGAAAAATTGCAGCTCAACGATGCAGCGCTCTATTTTGAGCCAGAGACATCGGTAGCGCTGGGCTTTGGTTTCCGGTGTGGTTTCCTGGGGCTTCTCCATCTGGATATTATCCAGGAACGCCTGGAACGCGAGTACAATCTGGATCTTGTGACAACGGCGCCGGGCGTTGTATACCGGGTGCACAAGACGAACGGCGATATGATTGAGCTGACGAACCCGTCAAACCTGCCGGATCCGTCCGAGATTGCCTATATGGAAGAGCCGATCGTGTCGGCGGAGATCATGGTTACGACCGAGTTTGTCGGTGCGATCATGACGCTGTGCCAGGAGCGCCGCGGCGTTTACCTGGGAATGGAGTATATTGAGGCGAGCCGTGCGCTGCTGAAATATGAACTTCCGTTAAATGAGATTATTTATGATTTCTTCGATGCATTGAAATCGCGCTCCCGCGGTTACGCGTCGTTTGATTATGAGTTAAAGGGCTACGAGGAATCCAAGCTGGTAAAACTGGATATTCTCGTCAACCGCGAGGAAGTGGACGCGCTCTCTTTCATCGTATTCGAAGGTTCGGCATATGAGCGCGGCAGAAAAATGTGCGAGAAGCTCAAGGATGAGATTCCGCGTCATTTATTTGAGATTCCAATCCAGGCGGCGGTCGGTGGAAAGATCATTGCCCGCGAGACGGTCAAGGCAATGAGGAAGGACGTTCTGGCAAAATGCTACGGCGGCGATATTTCCCGAAAGAGAAAACTTCTGGAGAAGCAGAAGGAAGGAAAGAAACGTATGCGTCAGATCGGAAACGTAGAGATTCCGCAGAAGGCATTTATGAGCGTCCTGAAGCTGGACGAAGAATAATGGAATTATATATACACATCCCGTTCTGCGTCCGCAAGTGCCGTTACTGTGATTTTCTTTCGTTTGCGTCCGATGCGTGCGTGCGGGAGAAATATGTGGATCAGCTGATCCGGGAGATTGAAAGCATTCCGGAAGAGGATGCAGGGCAGTGTCCTGAAAATGCGGCGCCGCGGCTAAACCTGACAGGGCGGACGGTGGAGACGATCTTTATCGGCGGCGGAACGCCGTCCCTGCTTCCACCATCGGCGGTTGAGCGGATTCTGGCAGCCGTCCGGCAGATCTTTCGGGTAGAGCCGGATGCGGAGATCACGATGGAGGCGAATCCGGGGACATTGACGCCGGATTCGGCAG
>NZ_FR895093.1:2272-2979 GCF_000434655.1 Clostridium sp. CAG:43
TACCGGAATGCAGGGGTCAGCCGCCTGAGTCTGGGGCTGCAGTCGGCTTCGGAGGAGGAATTGCGGCTTTTAGGGCGGATTCATACGCGGGAGCAGTTTTTACAGAGTTTTCGTGCTGCGCGGGACGCTGGATTTGACAATATCAATGTCGATCTGATGTCGGCGCTTCCGGGACAGTCGGAGGAGAGTTGGCAGGAGACTCTGCGGTTCGTCTGCGACCTTGAACCGGAACATATTTCCGCATACAGCCTGATTGTGGAAGAAGGCACGCCGTTATATGACGAGTACGGGGAGATGTGCGCGGATCTGGAGAAATACGGCGATTACGCCTCTATGCCAAAGCGTTTACAGACGAAGTATGAAGGCTGCAAATGTCTGCCGGATGAGGAGACAGACCGGAATATGTACCACCACACGAAAACAACGCTGGCGAAGCTGGGCTATGAGCGGTATGAGATTTCCAATTATGCCAGACCGGGCTATGCCTGCCGCCACAACATCGGTTACTGGACCGGTGTGGAGTATCTGGGACTTGGTCTGGGGGCATCCTCGCTGGTGGGCGGGAAACGCTTTCAGGTGACAGCGGATTTGAACCGTTATCTGGTGTTTACGAAAGAAGAACTGGCAGCGGGCGCGCAGTATGAGGAAATACATGAACTGAGTCGTCAGGAACGGATGGAAGAATTTATGTTTCTGGGGCTGCGGCT
>NZ_FR895093.1:2999-6953 GCF_000434655.1 Clostridium sp. CAG:43
GGCGGCGTCCAGACGGCAGAGTTTGAACGCCGGTTTGGCGTGGCGATGGAAGCGGTGTACGGCGAGGTGATCGAGCGGCTTTTGAAAGAAGGATTGTTGGAAGCATCGGTCCAGACAGATAGCCATATCCGCCTGACTGAATATGGCTTGGATGTCAGTACCTATGCACTGGCGGAGTTTTTGCAATAAGAATAGAAATGTATGCCCGGAGTGCTTTTTGATTTCTGTTTTGCGACGGCAGGAGGAATTTGGGCGTGCATGAAAATTTTGGAGGATGTAGCATGGATTGCACGATACTGCAGTTTATAATCGTCTGCCCGATGGTATTTCTGGCAGGCTTTGTGGATGCGATCGCAGGGGGAGGCGGATTGATTTCACTTCCGGCGTACCTGATCGCCGGGGTTCCGACCCATATGGCGCTCGGAACCAACAAAATGAGTTCCATGATGGGAACGGCAATCGCGACCGGGCGGTTTGCCAAAAACGGTTACATACAGTTTAAGAAGGTGGTCTGGTTTATCGTGGCGGCGCTGATCGGTTCTTCGATCGGTTCGAACCTGACTCTGTTAGTCAGCGATAAGATTTTACAGTATATGATGATCGTGATTCTTCCGATTGTTGCATTTTATGTTATGCGGAATAAGAAAATGGGCGATGATTCGCTGGCGGGCACCCTGCCGGAGCGGAAATCATTTCTGATTGCTCTGGCATCCGCGCTGATCATCGGTATTTATGATGGTTTTTACGGACCGGGAACCGGAACTTTCCTGCTGCTGGTGCTCACAGGAGCGGCGCGCTATACGATGAAAGAGGCGGCGGGTACGACAAAGGCGATCAATCTTTCGTCTAATGTGGCGGCGTTTGTCACATTTGTGATTCACGGCAAGATCATTTACACGCTGGGGCTGGCTGCGGCGATCTGCAGTATTTTAGGAAATTATATCGGTTCCGGCCTGGTAATGGGAAATGGACAGAAGATCGTGCGCCCGCTGATTCTAGTGGTGCTGGCGATCCTGTTTGTGAAGATTTTATCGGGAAATTAGAAAAGAAAATTAAAACGATTAGGCGGATTCATTCGTTTGACAGTTACTGTTCACGCATACGTGCCCAGTAACGGAATTTGCCGTGGCTTCGCATTTAAATACGGCAAATTCCTGCTGCCACCACGTTTTCTTACGGCACTTTCGGTTTCAAAAGTGCCTACCTGTGAACAGTAACGTTTGACACATTTACAGTGAGAATGATGCAAAAATAGCTGCGTGATGAAACGTGAATATTTGGCTGATAAGTCGTTTCAATAAAGAGAGGTAACGAATATGAAATGGAAGAAATTTACGCTGACGACCACCACAGAGGCGGTGGATCTCATCAGCTACACATTGGATGAACTCGGCATCGAGGGCATTGAGATTGAGGACAATATCCCACTGACCGAGAAAGAGACGAAGGGAATGTTCATCGACATTCTGCCGGAGCTTCCGCCGGATGAGGGCGTGGCGAAGGTAAGTTTTTATCTCGATGAGGATGATGATATCCCGGCGATGATGGCGAAAGTCAAAGAGGCGCTGGAAGAATTGAAGCCGTTTACCGATCTGGGCGCCTGCACGTTTGCAGAATCCGAGACGGAGGATAAGGACTGGATCAACAACTGGAAACAGTATTTCAAACCGTTTACGGTCGATCACATCCTCATCAAGCCGACCTGGGAGACAGTGCCGGAGGAGCACAAGGACAAGCTGCTGATTCAGATCGATCCGGGTACGGCGTTTGGTACGGGCATGCATGAGACAACGCAGCTTTGCATCCGCCAGCTCGAGAAATACGTGACACCGGATTCAGAGGTGCTTGATGTCGGAACCGGAAGCGGTATCTTAGGCATCACGGCGTTAAAACTGGGCGCAAAACACGTATTTGGAACGGATCTGGATGAAAATGCAATCACAGCCGTTGGCGAGAATCTGGAAGCAAACGGAATCGCACCGGAGCAGTTCAAGGTCGTACAGGGCAACATCATCGACGATAAAACAGTGCAGGACGAGGTAAAATACGAGTATTACGACATTGCGGTTGCCAACATCCTGGCAGACGTTATCATCATGCTGCAGAAAGAGATCCCGGTTCATATTAAGAAAAATGGTATCTTCATCACATCGGGTATCATTGATATGAAGGAAGAGGCAGTCAAGGCGGCATTTGAGGCGAACGATGCCTTTGAGATTGTAGAGATTACCCATCAGGGCGAGTGGGTTTCTGTCACAGCGAGGAAGAAATAATCATGTACCATTTTTTTGTGGAACCGCACCAGATCGGGGCGGAAGAAATCCGGATTGAGGGCGCGGATGTCAACCATATCCGCAATGTTCTGCGGATGAAGCCGGGCGAGGAGATCCTGATCAGCAGCCGTGAGGGCGGCGACTATTTCTGCCGCGTGGAAAAACTGGAACCGGAGTATGTTTCGGCAAAGATTCTGGAAGAATGGGAAAACAAAGAGCTTCCGGCGCGGATTCACCTGTTCCAGGGGCTTCCGAAGGGCGATAAGATGGAACTGATCATCCAGAAGGCGGTGGAGCTGGGAGCATACCGGGTGGTTCCGGTCAGCATGAAGCGCTCGGTTGTCAAGCTGGATGCGAAAAAAGCGGACGCGAAGAGAAAACGCTGGAATGCGGTTTCTGAGAGCGCCGCGAAGCAGTCCAAGCGCAGCCTTATCCCGGAGGTGGCGCCGCTTATGAACTACAAAGAGGCGGTCAAAGAGGCAGCCGGGTACGATATGGTTCTTCTGCCATATGAGTCGGCGGACGGCATCCGGAAAACGAGGGAACTGCTGGCGTCGGTCAAGCCGGGTACGGATATTGCCGTTTTCATCGGTCCGGAGGGCGGTTTTGAGGACGAAGAAGTCGAGCTTGCCAGGGAAAACGGGGCGGAGATCGTAACGCTTGGAAAGAGAATTTTGCGGACGGAGACAGCAGGCTTGTGTATGCTGTCGGCACTGATGCTGCAGTTGGAAGTGTAATTGGAAAATTACAAAGGAGATAGAGATAAAAATGGAAGCCTATTTTGATAATTCAGCGACCACCAAGGTGCTGGACTGCGTAAAGGATGCGGTCGTTGATGCAATGTGCGTCAACTACGGAAACGCGGCGGCGAAGCACAGAAAAGGTGTGGAAGCAGAAAATTTGATTCGCGAGGCAAAGAAGGCGATCGCGGATACACTGAAAGTGCAGGAGAAGGAGATTCTCTTTACTTCTGGCGGAACAGAGTCGAACAATACGGCGCTGATCGGCACGGCGCTGGCAAACCGCAGAGCCGGAAAACACCTTATCACGACCGGTGTGGAACATCCGTCGATCTACAATACGATGTCATTTCTGGAGGAGATGGGCTTTGAGGTGACCTATCTTCCGGTCGATCATCTGGGGCATATTTCTCTGGAGGATCTGGAAAAAGCTATCCGCGAGGATACGATCCTGGTGTCTGTGATGTACGTCAATAACGAGGTCGGAGCAGTAGAGCCGATTGAGGCGATCGGCCAGTGCATCAAGAAGAAAAATCCGAAGACATTGTTCCATGTCGATGCGATCCAGGCATATGGAAAATATAAGATCCGTCCGAAAAAACAGGGAATTGACCTGCTTTCCGTCAGCGGACACAAGATCCATGCGCCGAAGGGCGTCGGATTCCTCTATATCCGCGACGGTGTCAAGATCCGCCCGATTCTGTTTGGCGGCGGCCAGCAGAAGGGCATGCGTTCCGGTACGGAAAATGTGCCGGGGTGTGTCGGACTCGGCGTGGCAGCACGCGAGGCGTACAAAGATTTTGATGCACGCATCGAAAAGCTGTATACACTCCGGGAGCACCTGATTGCGGGATTGAAACCGCTCGGCGGCGTCACCATCAACGGCAGTGAGGACCGCACCAACGCGCCGCAGATCGTCAGCGCCAGCTTTGAGGGCGTCC